>JAAXQD010000183.1 GCA_012974475.1 Desulfobacterales bacterium | reverse complement strand
GTTCTTTATAACTTTGGCACGGCTCGGGCTTACGGGTGCTTAAGCACAAGTTTCAGTCGGTTGTAAAGAGATATGCGCCGTCGTGGAGCGTTCTCTTTCTATTGGGATTTAAATGCGTTTACCCTGACATCTTGGTTTGCGTTTATTGCCAATTTAAGTAATAATACAATAAGTGTGCCAACCTAAAGCAGAAAAATTATACGTGCTCAGCGGGACCACTTCCCCGTGCAACGATACCTGCCCGCTCGTGCCTTGCATGGCAGGCGGGTTGGCGGAGTGTACCCCCTGAACACGTATGAAAGATTTGCAAAATACTTGGCACGAGCATTGCATTTATTTAACAGAAAAATCAATCATGTCTCTTTTATCCGCAGTAAATTTTCAACAACCTTTAACAGATGCCAATGGAGGTTTAACATGACGAAAAAACGTTATAAAGTCGAAACATCGTGTCCGCAATGCGGATGCAGTGCTGTTTCCCACCTGTCCACAGAAGAGATCAAAGAGAGGTACGGTGACGTGCCGAATGTTGAAATGGAATGTGGTGATTGCATGATTAAATATGAAACCGATATGAAAACAGCATGTCCGGAATGGGATGAAGAATGCAGTATGAAAGAATAATTAACATACCAAAAGGATAAAAAAATGGCGTATGATTTTACCGCAGATGATGTATTCGAGATGGCTGAAAAGCTGGAAAGAAACGGAGCACAGTTCTATAGAAACGCCGCTGAAAACGCTGACGATCCTAAGGCGAAGGCGTTCTTGATACGTCTTGCGGAAATGGAAGATGCCCATGAAAAGACCTTCGCTCTTCTTAGGTCGAATCTTTCCGAAAAAGCCAAAGCAGCGACGGTTTTCGACCCGCAGCACGAATCCGCCCTCTATCTTCGTTCGCTGGCGGATACCCAGGTGTTTTTTGAAAAAGAGATCGATCTTTCTTCGATGAGAGAGATACTCAAGGCAGCCATCCTGGCTGAAAAAGATTCCATCGTCTTTTATCTGGGCATGAAGGATCTGGTTCCGGACAAGTTCGGAAAGGATAAACTGGACGAAATCATTAAAGAAGAAATGGGCCATATCAGAATTTTAAGCAAAGAACTCATCGCTCATAAAAATTAGCAGCACTTCTTGTTTCATAATACAATTGTGTATCAAATATGAACATGAGACAGTTTTTAGCCGTTTCAACACCTAAACAAAACCCATTAAAGCATTTAGCCTTAATATCTCGAGTAGCGACGTGTTTTCCAGATGTGCGGATCAAATTGGAATAATATGTGAATATTCAAATAATTATACGTTATTCGAATATTTTTTTCTGTCTGGCACGGAACTTGTTACATTGATAAGGAGAAAAATTGCAAAAATGGAGAATGCCCCTTGAGGTCCTGCGATTACAACATAAAAAGAACCCTTAATCTTGTGGATGAGATGATCCGAGTTGCAGATAAGGGTGACATTGATCGTGAAGATACGGGGTGCGGCATCCTATACGGAGTGTTGCGAGATGCGGCCTATAAGCTAAAAAAATTAGCCGAGCAGGAAAGGGAAAATCATATTCAAAAGGGATTGTGGGAAGAAGAGCCTGAATAAAAATTGAAGCTCCCTAAGCATTCGCGCTTTTGGACAGGGATATTTATCAGCGACAACGATATCAACAAAATAAAAGGAGGAACTAAACATGGCGAGTTTAAAAGGAACTCAAACCGAAAAAAACCTTTTAACTGCATTCGCAGGGGAATCTCAGGCAAGAAATCGATACACCTATTTTGCCAGTAAGGCCAAAAAAGAGGGCTACGTTCAGATATCAGATATTTTTACCGAAACTGCCAATCAGGAAAAGGAGCATGCCAAAAGATTTTTCAAATTTCTTGAGGGCGGCGAAGTTGAAATCCTAGCGGCTTTTCCTGCAGGCGTCATCGGCACGACCCTTGAAAATCTGAAAGCTGCCGCCGCAGGAGAACATTATGAGCACACCGAAATGTACCCCGGTTTTGCAAGAGTGGCACGTGAAGAAGGATTCAACGCTATTGCCGCGGTATTTGAGGCGATCTCGGTTGCGGAGAAGCAGCATGAAAAAAGATATGACGACCTAGCCGCCAATATAAACGCCGGGAAGGTATTTAAAAAGGATGAAACCGTAACATGGCGATGCCGCAACTGCGGATATCTTCATGAAGGCGAAGAGGCTCCGGAGTTGTGTCCGGCCTGCGCCCATCCACAGGCTCATTTTGAACTGCTTGGAGAAAACTGGTAATCTTTTTGTTAAATTCAGACCCGCCTGCCTCGCTCGGCATCGGCAGGCGGGCATATACCGATCAAAGGAGGAAAGAAAATGGCGGAAAGACTTGAAGTGTACAAATGTGAAATATGTGGGAACATCGTAGAAGTCCTTCACGGTGGTGGAGGAGAACTGGTATGCTGTGGCCAACCAATGGTCCTGATGGTTGAAAATATCGTGGATGCAGCCAAAGAGAAACACGTCCCGGTGATCGAAAAAGTCTCGGGCGGCATAAAAGTCAAGGTCGGCAGCGTTGCACATCCTATGGAGGAAAAACATTACATTGAATGGGTTGAAATTATTGCAGACGGCAAGGCGTATCGCCAGTTTCTTAATCCCGGCGAGGCCCCGGAAGCCACATTTAATGTAACGGCAGATCAAGTCGCCGCACGTGAATACTGCAACCTTCACGGCTTGTGGAAAGGATAATACAAATGCTCTCGGATAGAATGCAAAAAGGGCTCAATGCACAGATGATCGCTGAAACCTATTCTTCTTACCTGTACCTATCGATGAATGCCTATTTTAAATCTGTCAATCTCGATGGATTTGCAAACTGGATGTACGCTCAGGCTCAGGAAGAACTGATGCATGCAATGAAGTTCTACGAATTCATCAATCAGCGAGGGGGGCGGGTGATTCTGGCAGCAATTGAAGCACCCCCCAACGAATGGGACGGTCCCATGGCTGTGTTTGAAGATACATTAAAACATGAGCAGAAGGTTACAGGCCTAATCAATGATTTGGTCGAGGTTGCTCTGGAAGAGCGCGACCATGCGACCCAGATATTTCTACAGTGGTTTGTTACGGAACAGGTAGAAGAAGAAGATAGCGTTGGCAATGTGCTGGAGCAGCTTAAACTTTTAGGGGATGCCAAAGGCGGTCTTTTTATGATGGATCGCGAGTTGGCGAAACGACAAGCTCCTGACATGTCGACCGAGTTGGAATCGTAATCCACATCAGATTTAATTGAACCGTCTTTTACCCCGCCCAAGCGGAAGGGGTATTGAAAATAATCATCAAAATTGTATTGAAAGGAGGTGATCCCTATGCCCAGCTGGAAATGTTCAAAATGCGGATATGCCCTCGAAGCGGATGCGCCGCCGGATCAGTGCCCTTCCTGTAAGGAAAAGTGCGAGTTTCTTGACAACACCTGTTATACACCGGATTGCGAATTCGAGAAAACTGACAAGCGAATCTAAGATAGTGCTATAAAGTTTAAGGAGAGGATCTAAAATGGCAAAGGTACTTATTGTCTGTGCAACGCGAACCGGAGAGACCTTTAAGATCGGCGAGCTCATTGCTGAAGGCATTCGATTTTCCGGTCATGAAACAAAGGTCGTGAAGGTCAACGCAATCAAAAATGAAACAGACCTTCAAGGGTATGATGCCCTTGTATTTGGGTCCGCCACGTATCACGGCGATATGATCCAGGCGATGAAAACCATGCTTTTTCTTGCTGAAAAGGCTGAACTTGATGGTAAAGCAGGGGGAGCGTTCGGTGCTTTTGGATGGAGTGGAGAAGCACCGGACCGCATCTTCGACACCATGAAAAATATTTTTAAAATGGACATGATCAGCGGCCCCTTAAGACTCAAATCGAGTTCTCTGGGCGGAGGGGTTCAAATGGCCCAGGATTATGGCCGCGAAATCGCTGAGAAACTGTGACGATTACACATCTTTACGTATGGAAAAGGAGAATATTATGTCGACACCGCAACATTGTCCGGGTTTTCAAAATTTCAAGACGCTAAAGTCGTTTACATGCAAATGCCCGAATTGTGCCAAAGAAATGGAAATCTTCTCAGATGAGTTTGATCAAACCCATGTGTGCAGCGGCTGCAACCAGAAAATCGACTTTACCCAGTGTAAATTGGAAGGGGCGGCTTAAACCGTTGTTCTGATTTCAGCAGCCCTCGCTCATTGCACCAAGTTATCAAAAAATCTCGGTGATGTGTTAATTCCTTCATTTACCGGGTTCTCGATTCTCCCTCTCCTGGGGAGGCTTTCAGTGGACATAACGGTCAGTGATAAAGGATGTAATATTTCCCGTTCGAGTTTGGAAAGCGGAAATCCAAAGACTGCGATATGGGGTTACCGAGAAGTTCAGCATCCTTAAACTGACATCGATAAGATCTGGCGCATCGTTATAAAGGAGACGCTCATGGATGTGGTATTGCTTTCACGGCTGCAGTTTGCAGCAGCCACCATGTTTCATTTTTTATTTGTTCCCTTTACCCTGGGGTTATCGTTTTTGGTCGCCTATATGGAAACCAAATACGTCAAAACCGGAGACGAAACCTACCTTCGAATGACAAAGTTCTGGGGTAAGCTGTTCCTTATCAATTTTGCGCTGGGTGTTGTTACAGGGATAACCCTTGAATTCCAGTTTGGAACCAACTGGTCCCGCTATTCCGCCTATGTGGGGGATATTTTTGGGTCGCTTCTCGCTATTGAAGCCACCACCTCCTTTTTTCTGGAATCGACACTGATCGGTGTCTGGATTTTCGGGTGGAAAAAGCTTTCCAAAAAAGCCCATGCCACGGTGATGTGGCTGGTGGCCGTCGCAGCAACTTTTTCCGCGGTTTGGATTCTCATTGCCAATGCCTGGATGCAGAATCCCGTCGGTTTTACCATTCGGGAGGGAAGAGCGGAACTGGTGGACTTCGCCGCTGTCTTGTTTCAAAAGTACGCCATCTTTAAATTTCTACACACGGTTAGCGCCGCCTATGTACTGAGCGCTTTTTTCGTCATGGGTGTCAGCGCCTATCATTTGTTGAAAAAACAGAATATCGATTTTTTTAAACGCTCATTTAGGATAGCGCTGGTATTCGGAACGATTTTTTCTGTGATCGTGGTGGTTGTCGGCGACATAAACGGCGTCATCATTGCTGAAAAACAGCCCACAAAACTGGCTGCTATGGAATCTCTTTGGGAAACTACCACCCGGGCGCCGGTCTACCTTTTCGCCCTTCCGGATGAAGAAAATGAAAAAAATTCAATTGAAATCGGAGCATTACCCGGCATGCTCAGTTTCCTGGTATTTCACGATATCGACGCAGAAGTCCGGGGTTTGAAAGCCTTTCCCAAGGATGAAAGACCCCCGGTGTTGATCACCTCTTTTGCATTTAAAGGGATGGTCGGACTGGGATTTTATTTTATTCTCGCAACGGTACTGGGCTGGTTGAAACGCGATCGCCTGGTGGACAGCCCCAAATATCTGAAGCTCATGCTGCTGTCGATCCCCCTGCCCTATTTAGCCTGTGAACTGGGTTGGGTGGTTGCCGAAGTCGGCCGTCAACCCTGGATCGTGTATGGCCTGATGAGGACCTCCGACGCAGTTTCTCCGATTGCGACATCCCAGGTTCTGATTTCTCTCATAGCATTTTTAGCGGTGTATGGTTTACTGGGAGCTACCGGATTCTATTTAATTGCCCAAAATGCCCGAAAGGGCCCCGAGATTCAAACCGGCAGTTAGCAATCCGGAAAACTCGGCGATAAAAAACAGGAGGAAATAATGGTTTTACAAACGATCTGGTTTTTCCTGTGGGGCCTTTTATGGGCGCTATTCTTCATGACGGACGGATTCGACTTCGGGATCGGAACGCTGTATCCTTTCCTTGGCAAAACCGACCAGGACAAACGGATCATGATCAACGCGATAGGACCCCTGTGGGACGGAAATGAAATGTGGCTCATAACGGCCGGAGGGGTTACTTTTGCGGCCTTTCCTCTGGTATATGCTGTAATGTTCTCTTCCCTTTATTCGGCGTTAATGTTGATTCTATTTGCCCTTATTCTCAGAGGTGTTTCCTTTGAATTCCGTGGCAAGGTGGACAACCCGGTTTGGCGAAAGGTCTGGGACAGCTGCATCTTTATCGGGAGCTTTACACCGGCGCTTCTTTTCGGCGTGGCCTTTGCAAATATTTTTCAGGGTATTCCCATCGATCACAACGGAATTTATCACGGAACACTCTTTACACTCTTAAATCCATACGGACTTCTGGGCGGCGTCCTTTTTGTTCTTCTTTTTCTGGTTCACGGGGCTTTATGGCTTTCGATCAGATCGACAGGAGAACTTCATGAGCGTGCGGTTTCCGCTGCCAATAAACTTTGGCCGATCCTTCTTATGGTAGCCGTCGTCTTTTTGATCGCCAGCAAGTTCTCCACCCGTCTGTATGACAACTATATTGCGCATCCGATCTTTTTTTCCGTCATACTGATGACGGTTCTTGCCCTTTTGAGCGTCAGGTTTTTTATATCAAAGAAAACTTTTTTCAAAGCCTGGTTTGCTTCGGCCCTTACCATTGTCGGAGCCACCTTTTTCGGCGTGATCGGTCTTTATCCGACCCTGTTCCCTTCAAGCCTTAGCCCAAAATACAGCCTAACGGCATTCAATGCTTCTTCAAGCCCTCTGACCTTGAAAATTATGCTGATTGTGGTAATATTATTTATTCCGGTTATCATCGGCTATCAGGTTTGGGCATATAACCTCTTTAAAGGTAAAGTAACAGCGGATGATCTTGCCCATGAAGAAGCATACTAATTATTGAACGGTCCTGGGGATTATGGTAAGGCCTTATCCATCAGCATAAACTCCGAGCCCCTTGGACAAATTGAGGAAAACCATGGGAGATACTCTATGAAGTCGATCATCGTTGTCATATGTTTCGTTTTTGCAGTCCTTTCCGCGGGTGTAATCGCTGCTGGAATCACAGAAAAAGGCCCGGCAGAGATTACCCTTGACGGCGGCAGTAAAGGAACGATCAATTTTCCGCACCAAAAGCATCAAAACACTTTGGGCGACTGCAAAAGCTGCCATGACATATTTCCACAGAAATTGGGCATAATAAAGGCTTTAAAAGACGAGGGGAAATTAGAGAAAAAGCAAGTCATGAATAATTGCAGGGGCTGTCACCGCAATCTGGCCAAGGAAGGTAAAAAGGCCGGTCCGACTTCATGCACAAAATGTCATTCAAAATAAGGGAAATTATCGATTATGCTGGTTCTCGGATTGCAAGGAAGCCCAAGAAAAAAGGGAAATACAAATTATCTCCTTTCGGTGTTTATGAATGAAGCCGAAAATTATGGAGCGCAAACCCGTGTCATTGAAGCAGCCAAAAAGAATATCGTCCCATGTCTGGGCTGTGGTTTTTGTGAAAAAAACGGATACTGCGTTACACAAGACGATGATATGACGCATGAAATTTACCCGTTACTTCGTGCGGCGGATGTTGTCGTTCTGGCCTCTCCCATATATTTTTATAATGTCACCGCCCAGCTAAAGGCACCCATCGATCGAAGCCAGACGCTCTGGGCCAGAAAATATAAACTGAATCTTACCGATCCGGCACGAAATTACAGACGTGGATATCTCCTTGCTCAGGGGGCCACAAAAGGGAAGAATCTTTTTGAAGGTGTCAACCTTACAGCACAATACTTTTTTGATGCTGTAGGCGCCCAATTCAATGGGAGTCTTACCTATCGCCACATTGAAAACCCCGGAGATATGGGAAAACATCCAACCGTTCATACGGATGTAAAAGCGGTGGTCAAGGAACTTTTATTGCCCTTGGCCGGGAGAAAGAAAATCCTGTTTGCCTGTCGGGAAAACGCCTGTCGCAGCCAGATGGCTTCAGCTTTTGCACAACATATAGCCGGTGATAAAATTGAAGCCGCTTCAGCCGGCAGTGAACCTGCAGCAAAAATAAATCCTGAAATGGTGGACGTCATGAAGGAAAAAGGGATCGATATGGCATTTCGCACAACCCGGCCTTTGGAAGCGGCGGTGGTAGAAACAAAACCGGATATAATTATCACCATGGGCTGTGGTGAAGCGTGCCCTTTTGTTCCAGGTGCCCAACGCCTGGATTGGAACCTGTCTGATCCTGCCGGAAAATCGATGGATATTATGCGGAATGTCCGCGACGAAATAGAAGACAACGTCAAAGCCCTTGTAAAAAACATGTTCGGCTAAAATTATAAATAAGGACAGATAACATGCCAGTAGCATTGAAAGTCAAAGATTTGATGATACCTCTGGATGATTATGCGGTAACCACCGCCGATAAAACCCTGAAGGAAGCCGTCCCGGAGTTGATGAAAATCTATTGCGAGGTGGAAACCGGAAAGTGTACGGAAGCAGGACACAGAACGAGCCTTGTCCTTGACAAACAGGGTAACCTTGTGGGGATTCTGGATTTTAAGAGCATTCTAAAAGTGTTGATACCTGAAATAGCAGGCGGTATCAGCGGAAAGCTGAGTGCTCTGGGCATTTCAATCGCTTTTGCAGAAGTCGACGCGCACCATATGGACACTGCAAAGCATGGATTCAGATCCAGGGTCAGACAAAACGCCCAGACCCGGGTCGGTGATGTCATGCTTAAATTAAGAGGATCTATCGATGCGGAAGCCGGGTTTTTGGATGCCCTTAAAATGATCTACCGGAACAAAATTACCGTTCTTCCGGTGTACGAAGGAAATAATCTGGTGGGTGTCCTGCGCGACTCCGATCTTTTCCTGGTCGCTGCAAATGTTCTCATGGAGTAGCCCCTAACGTTCCAAAGTATTAGGGTAGAAACAGAAAACCCATAATCAGCGAAGGAGAGTTAAATGGCTAACCCCGAAGAGATGTATCAGTGCCAGACCACTAGTTGCGGATATATTTACAATCCTGACAAGGGAGACCGAAAAGGGAAAATTCCCAAAGGAACGCTATTCGCCGACCTGCCGGACGACTGGAAATGTCCGGTGTGCGGTTCGGGCAAAAAAATGTTCAAACCTCTTTTCGGACCCGGTTCAGCGATCGCTGAAAATTAAATGTCCACAATCGGACACGGATTTTTCAGCTAATATTTTTATTTTTCAACCCAAAGATCGATTAAAGAGAAGGAGGTTTCAAGTGGACAAGTATGTATGTACGATTTGCGGCTATGTTTATGACCCGGAACAAGGGGATCCTGACAATGATGTTGCACCAGGCACAAAATGGGAAGATGTACCCGATGATTGGGAATGTCCGGTGTGCGGCGCATCAAAAGATGATTTTGAAAAAGAATAATTAAAAGGCTGGAGGAAGATGAGACCTGTAAAAATAGCAAATGGAGTTTATGATGTCGGCGTAATCGATTGGAATATAAGGGATTTTCATGGATATTCTACATATCGGGGGACCACTTACAACGCCTTTTTGATTGTAGATGAAAAAATCGCACTGATCGATACCGTCAAGAAGAATTTTTCCGATCAACTCATCGAGAACATTTCCAAAATCGTCGACCCCAAAAAAATCGACTATGTTATCAGCAATCATACCGAAATGGACCATTCCGGCGGGTTGCCGCGGATCATGCACAGAGTCGGTGAAGACAAGCCCCTATATTGTTCAAAAATGGGTGCAAAAAATCTTGCCCGGCATTTCCCCCGAAAGTGGAACTACCATGCCGTGGGAAGCGGTGAAGAACTGAGCTTGGGAAACCGGACCCTCACGTTTCTTGAAACCCGAATGCTTCACTGGCCGGACAGCATGTTTACCTACTTGAAAGAAGACAAAATACTCTTTTCCAGTGACGGCTTTGGCCAGCATTATGCCGGACATGAAAACTTCGACGATGAGGTCGGCGATGAGATCATGCAGCATGCCAAAAAATATTATGCAAACATTCTACTGTTGTATTCGCCGCTGATACTCAAGCTTATCGACACGGTTACGGAACTGGGCATTGAAATCGACATGATTTGCCCGGACCATGGAATCATCTGGCGGAAAGATCCGGGTAAAATCATTTCCGCCTATGCCAGATGGGCAAAACAGGCGCCGAAAAAAAAGGCGGTGATCATTTACGATACCATGTGGCACAGCACAGAAACCATGGCCGATGAGATTGCCGCGGGAATCGCCGATGAAGGCGTCAGTGTAAGGCCGATCCACATCCGAAGTTCACATCGCAGTGAAATTATGACGGAGGTTCTGGATGCCGCTGCCGTAATTGTGGGATCGCCGACCCTAAACAACCAGCTATTTCCCACCGTAAGCGACTTTCTGACGTATATGAAAGGACTGAAACCGATCAACAAAATCGGCGCTGCATTCGGTTCATACGGGTGGAGCGGTGAGGGGGTCAAGATGATCAATTCAGCGCTTGAGGACATGAAGTTTGACATCATAGATCCGGGAGTCAGACTTCAGTATGTACCGGATAAGGACGGATTGAACGCCTGTTTCGAGCTTGGCAAAAAAATCGGAAAAGCGATCGCTGATCAAGCATGAAAATACCTGTCGTTGATTTGAGTCGATGCAGTTTATGTGGCGCATGCATCGAGGTGTGTCCTTCTGTCTTTAGACTCAACGATGTCGGGTATATTGAAGTAACCGAACGCATCTCATATCCTGAAATCGAAGTCGACGAAGCCATAAAGTATTGTCCGGAAGATTGTATTTACTGGGAAGACGCCTAACCAGTGCCCATCCACGAATCCAAAATGAACACGATGGGTGTCCAATTCAGAAATGAACAATTTTTGTCCTGATCAAGGCCGCACAAGGGTTTACGGTGAGGCGTACGCCTGTACACCGCAGCCGGAAACCCGCGGAGAACGCCGAGCAGGGCAAAAAGGGCCATTTATGGATGGACACTAACCAGGAATTCTCAACCGGTGAATAAGGCGTTGCCCCGGTTCAAGGGGCTGGGAGTCGAACGGGCAAACATTTCATTGGGCAGGGAAGCAGGCAAACGACAGACGGAATATGGGCGGCAGGAAACTCAAAAAGAAAATCCTCGAGCTTCTAAACGATAATCCATTCGAAACAAGCCTCGATAAGATTTGCCGATTCCCGCCACGCCAGGCTGTCAACCCGCTGTTTTCCTTCTTTTATCACTCAGACGAACGGGTCAAGTGGCGTTCGGTTACGGCAATGGGGGCCGTGGTCGCCCGCCTCGCTCAGCAGGACATCGAATCTTCCCGCGTCGTCATGCGACGCCTGATGTGGAATCTGAATGATGAGTCCGGAGGAATCGGCTGGGGCGCCCCTGAAGCCATGGGAGAAATCATGGCCCGTCATGAAAAACTGGCTGAGGAGTATGCCTCCATACTGGTTTCCTACATCAACCAAAACGGCAACTTTATCGAGCACGAAATTTTGCAAAGGGGTGTGCTCTGGGGACTGGGAAGACTTGCTTACGCCCGGCCCCAACTCGTTGCAAATGCCGCCGCTTTCCTTCTTCCGTTTCTGCGCTCAAACGATGCCATCCATCGCGGACTTGCCGCCTGGGTGTCCGGTGCTTTATCTTCGGAAATCACGACGCCCTTACTCCAAGATCTGGTTGCAGATGAAGCGAGGATAACAATCTTCATCAATATGAATCTGGTGGAAAGTACTGTCGGCAAACTGGCACAAGAAGCACTTGCCGGAACAACCCGGATTTCTCTTGAAAAACAGCGATCAAAAAGGCAAGCCGTTTCAAAACCTCCCGGTGAGTGATTTTTGAGTCTTTTGCCGAAAAGTGTTTAGCGAAGCGGCGCGTTTTGAAACGGCTTATAGAAACACCTTAGGATATTAAGAATTCTATCCAATTCGACAGAGGAAATTTAACCATGAATGAACGTTATAGCAACCCGTATTTAATCGGTGTTATACTGGGACTGATCCTGCTTTTTTCCTTTTATACCATGGGAAGGGGCGTGGGATCGTCCGCCTCATTTGCAAGAATAGCGGCTGCAAGCGTTAAACTGGTGGCACCCGACCATGCAAAGGCCAACATATATTTTGCAAAATATATGCGTGGCGGAAAGTCTCCGCTCATGGCATGGCTGGTTTTTTTGACCCTGGGCGCTGCTCTCGGCGGCCTGTTCTCGGCATTTATTGCCAATAGGATCAAAGGAGAAGTGGCGCGGGGGCCTTCCATAGGCGTGGCAGTCCGACTGTGGCTTGCTTTGGCGGGGGGTGTCCTCTCCGGATTTGCCGCTCGGCTGGCCAGGGGCTGCACCAGCGGCCAAGCCCTTACCGGGGCTTCGGAACTGGCATTCGGCAGCTGGATTTTTATGTTGTGTATCTTTGCCGGTGCCTATGCAATGGCCTACTTTTTCAGAAAGGAGTGGCTATAATGGGACCGCTTTATAAATTGGGATGGTTTGATTTTACCTATAGCCTCCAACTGGCTGCACTCATCGGCTTTTTTTTCGGCTTTGTACTCGAAAGGGCGGGTTTTGGAAACCCCAGAAAGCTCACAGCGATTTTTTATCTCAGAGACTTTGCGGTCCTCAAAGTCATGTTTACCGCCATCGCTGTCTGCATTCTTGGACTGCTCTATTTTTCAGTTTTGGGATGGATAGATCTTGGCCGTGTCCATATCCTGCCGACCTACATCTGGCCCCAGATTGTGGGAGGATTACTTCTGGGTGCCGGTTTTCTCATCGGCGGCTACTGTCCAACAACATCGGTGGTTGCCACGGCATCGGGAAAATTGGACGGGGTGATTTTTATTTTAGGGATGGTTTTCGGCTCTTTGATCTTTGCCCTGGTGTTCCCTTTGATCGAGGGGTTTTATACTTCCGGTCACATGGGGACAGTCCGCCTCCCGGACATCCTGAATATCAACTCCGGCATCATTGCGTTTCTGATATGTTTAATGGCCGTCGGCGCGTTCTGGATCGCCGAAAAGACAGAAGGAAAATTCGGAGACAAAGAGACGCTCCCCGTCGGCTCAGCCAAGATCAAGCGAACCGGGGCAACCCTCCTTATTCTCCTTGGTTTAATTCTCGCTGTTATCAATCCGGATCGACCTGTGTACAGCAAATCATCCGTTCCCGCTATAACATCCAAAGAGACGGAAAAAATTGAACCGGTCGCGCCAACGGCAGACATCCCTTCTTCAAACGAATTCAAGATCGTCGACGACGAGGGTTGTTAGCCTGGAGTTATCATGATCGGGGGACAAAAAAGAATGAAATGGACGTCCGAGGCGGAATCTGAAATTAAAAAGGTTCCTTTTTTTGTCAGAAAGCGGGTTCGAGCGCGGATCGAAAATGAAATATCGGCAGCCGGGAAAAAAATTGTGTCCCTAACCGACGTCAAAGCCGCCCAGACTCGATTTTTGTCGAAAATGAGTTCGGAAATCAAAGGGTATCAAATCGACACGTGCTTTGGATCCAGCGGATGTCCCAACCGGGCAAACAACTGCGAAAGCCTGTTTCAAAAGATCGAAGCGCTGCTTAAAAAAGAAGATCTTTTGGGCTTTTTAAAAGAACAGGTTAAAGGTGATCTCAAATATCATCATGAATTTAGAGTGACACTGGCCGAATGCCCCAACGCCTGTTCCCAGCCTCAAATTAAGGATGTCGGGATCATCGGTGCTGCCATCCCCGAAATCAGCGAAGAAGAATGCACACTTTGCCAAGCGTGTGTCGAGGCGTGCATTGAAAACTGTATTGTCCTCGACACCTCCAAGAAGGCACCGGAAATCGATCATGACCGGTGTCTGAAATGCGGCCGCTGTATGGATGCATGTCCATCCGGGACCATCATACCAAACGAAAAAGGGTTCCGGGTTCAGCTCGGTGGAAAACTGGGCAGGCATCCGAGGCTTGCCATAGAACTGGACGGCGTGTTCAGCGAGAAAGAAGTCCTCGACATCGTCAAGAGAAGCATTGCGTATTACAAGCAACACAGCAAACATGGCCGAAG
>JAAXQD010000126.1 GCA_012974475.1 Desulfobacterales bacterium | reverse complement strand
CGTCAGATGTGTATAAGAGACAGCTCCAGAGCTTCGATTATCGATTTAACGGTAATAATATTTATGTCGCGGGCCGGTTGATAGGCTAATTTTTCATTTTCTTTTATTTCAGTAATGGAGAAAATTTCACTTTCAACGAGTTCATCGAGCAGCTGCTGCACCAGACGAATCGGAATCTCCAGGGCCTGTGATAGGTTCGAAGCAGTCAACGGCATTTTTCCTTTTGAGAAAGTGGATATAACGCGATTGGCAACTTGAAGGGTTAACAATCTTTTAAATGCCGGGCTGATCTGGCGAAGATCCGGCTCAAATTCATACGTATCCACATATTGATAGGAAAAAGAGATTTCTGCACCAAAAAGGACAATCAGCCAACTCAACTGCATCCATATTAAAAATAACGGGAGTGCGGCGAAACTACCGTATATGGCATTATATTTCGCCACCCCGACCTGAAAGAGGATGTAGGCCAACTGGGCGGCTTGAAAAATGGTGCCGGCAATAATGCCGCCAATAAAACCGGCGCTGAAATTAACCTTGGTGTTGGGCATTAAAATATAGGTAAATATAAAGAGTATCCACATCAGACAATACGGTATTAATTTCAGCATGAAAAATATCATTGGGCTGAACATTCCTATGAGTGCCACTTTTTCTGTTATTAATGCAATTTTAGTTGTTATAAATACTGTTGCACTGCTGGACATGATGATAAGCAACGGAGATATCAGCATGATGGACAGATAGTCACTGAATTTTCTCCCGTAAGAGCGAGACTTTTTCACTTCCCAGATATCATTAAACGAACCTTCAATATGGGCTAACAATTTAATGACCGTCCATAAAAGGACGATTATACCGATGCCGACGATCATCCCACCTTTTGTATTTTCAAGAAGGGAGTGTGCAAAATCAACAACGCGTATCATCACGTCTTCCTGTCCGGAAAATTTTTCCATCAGCTGATTCTCGAGCATTTCTTGAAAGCCGAATCCCTTGGCGATGCCGAATGCCATGGCCACCACAGGAACAATAGAGAGTATGGAATAAAAGGTCAGAGCCGACGCCCTTAACGGGCATTGGTCTTGTCCAAATCCGCGGGTCGCCAAAAGAAGAATTCGAAGTTGTTTAATTAAAAAGTATTTCATGCGTGGAAAATCTTTTTTTCGAATTCTCCAAATATCTGTATTAATAAAATTGATCGTTTTCGTTTTTAAAGCAAGAATGTCCACCATTGATATTATCCTCCGCAGTGCAAATGATCCGTATCGGCAACCTAATGTTTCCGGGAAAAATCATAAAAGGCAAAAAGCGTGGCTCATAGGGAGCCCGGCTGCGATCATTTTATTGAAAACCGAAAACACATCATAAGGAATGAATTTCACTTCGATGTTGTCTTCCGAAGTGTCCCAAATAACATATTTGGCGTGATTGTTTCCGTCCCTTGGCTGCCCCACGCTTCCGATGTTGATGATGTACTGATTTTTCCTGTTAAGGTTGATAATTCCTTGGGTCAGCGGTGTACGGGTAATTACTTCACCGTTAAAGTCTATAATTTGAAGGTGGTGCGTATGTCCAATAAAACAAATTCTTTCTTTTATTTGTTTAAAAGTATGTTGCATCTCGTCTTCAGAAACCTCAAAGAGATAGGTGGTTGCTGACTCGGGCGGGAAGCCATGAACAAAGCGGCAATCGTGACGAATCAAGTGGGATTTGAATCCGGAAATGAAATTGATGGTTTTGCCGGGCAGTAATTCCATCGTCCTAAGAAGAGACTTGCGGGCCAGAGGATTGAAGCATTGGAGGTAGTCTTGATCGGTTACGGCCAGTTCGTGGTTGCCCATGACACATGGGATGTTAAGATCTTTGATCATCGTGACAACCGGGTCAGGTTCAGGACCATAACCGATATTGTCACCCAGACAGACCACGTTATCGATATTCGATCGGCCGATATCGAACAGGACCTGTTTGAGCGCTTCCAGGTTCGCATGAATATCAGATATAACCGCAACTCTCATGGGCTTGGCACCATGCCAACGAGCAGTACGACCTGAAGTCCGGTTTAAGATCAGGAAACGTTTAACGGACACAAACGCGACGGATCTCGGTTATATCGGTCAGTCCATCGAATGCCTTGAAAATACCGTCCTGAACCAGAGTGGTCATGCCGTCACTGGCTGCTTGAATAAGAAGTTCCTCGGGAGTTGCCTCCTTTTTTATCATTCTTTTTATCTTCTTTGTCCCTTCCATGAGTTCATGGACCCCGAGCCTTCCTTTATACCCGGTTCCGTAACACTCATCACAGCCTTTGGCACGATAAAGGAGCGTCTTCGAGTTGAGTTCAAGTCCGGATGAAGCGAAAGATTTTTTGCCGTAAATCGTTTTAATTTCATCAATTTCCTCTTCCGAAGGATGATACTCCGCTCGGCATTCTTTGCATAACACTCGGGCAAGCCTCTGGGCCAGGACAGCCTGAAAGGCATCCGCAAAATTAAGCGGATTGATACCCATGTCGAGGAGACGTGAAACGGTTTCCGGAGCACTGTTGGTGTGCAGTGTGGAAAAAACCAAATGGCCGGTGAGTGATGCCTCAACGGCGATGGAGGCGGTTTCTTTGTCCCGCATCTCACCGATCATAATCACATCAGGATCGGCCCTTAAAAATGCCCGCATAACTCTTGCAAAATCGAGTCCGATCTTTGACTGGCACTGGACCTGTCTGAGGCCAAGCTGCGTGATTTCCACCGGGTCTTCCGCCGTCCAAATCTTGATTCCTGGTTTGTTGATATAACCGAGAGCCGAGTGAAGGGTGGTGGTTTTTCCGGAACCGGTAGGTCCTGCCGCCAAAAACAGCCCGGTGGGTTTGGAAATGACTTTTTTAACAATCATCAGATTTCTTTCATTCAATCCCACCTCGTCAAGTTTCATGGCACCGGCTTCGGCCAGAATTCTCAATACCGAATCTTCATATCCTCCCACAGTGGGAAGGGTGGCAACCCGGAGTTCAAAGGGTTTAATCCCTTTGCGTTTGAATTTAATTTTACCGTCTTGGGGCAGGCGTCTTTCAGCAATGTCAAGTCCGCTCATAATCTTGAGCCTTGACAGAATCGCTTTGGCGTGGGTAATCGGCACTTGTAAAAAATCCTGGCAGACCCCGTCAATTCGAAACCGAATGCCCACCGTCTTGGTTAGGGGCGACGGTTCAACATGGATGTCCGAGACATTTTTTCTGTAAGCTGAAATGAGGGCCTGGTCAATCAGTCGGACCACCTGACTGGAAGATTCATCAAATTCTTCGATGACCTCTTCATCTTCATCCTCTTCAAATTCAATGTCCGGCATAACATCGAAGGGATCAACGCCACTCTCTGCAGCAGTCGTTCCGGATTCGGTCTTCTTGTCAAAGAAATGTTTAATAATTTTCGTGATATCTTCTTTTATGCCGACGAAATAGTTGATGTTATTGGTATATACCAGGGATGCGATATGGTCGGTTTTAATGAGATCCATTGGGTCGTCGATCAAAATATCAACGGCCCCGCTTTTCATATCCCAGTTCAGCGGGACCCAGTTATATTGAACAAGGAACGACTGTTTCAGTTTGGTTAACAGCTCGAAAGGAACGGACATGTCGGGGTCAAACGCCACGAAAGGACATTTGTAGAACAAAGAAAGAGATTTGCCGATGGTTTCTTTTTTTATCCTGTTCTGTTCCATAAGGATCTGTTCGACGCTTTTCTTTGTTTTTTTGGACAGGGCCAAAGCTTGTTGTAACTGGCTGGTTGTAACGAGTTTGGATTCGAGGAGATAACCGTATCTCGAATTATAAGCGCGACTTTTCTGGAGCGTTTCAATCCGATC
>JAAXQD010000059.1 GCA_012974475.1 Desulfobacterales bacterium | reverse complement strand
CCTTCCTTGTCCATGGGCGCCTGGAGATCTTCAAAACCGGCCTGGGTTTCCCGCACTTCCTCTGCAACGTCTTCAACGACAAAACGCCAGTCTTCTTCATTGGCACCCATGGCGCTGCAGGTATCGTTTTTCAAGGCCATCTCGCAAGACCCCCGGATACCTTTGGGTTGATCGTCCTTGGGCCAGTTTTTTCGAATGTTGAAAACCAGACCGGGGATATCGATTTTCATGGGACAGGCATAAACGCACCGCGTGCACATGGTACAATACCACGCCCAGTTGGAATTAAAAATTTCATCGTCCAGGCCGAGAGCGGCCATGCGCAAAAATTTTCTGGGATCCATATCCTCCAGGCCGGTTGCAGGGCAGCCGGAAGAACAGAGCCCGCAGGTCAGACAAAGATTCAGATTCCCGCCTTCGGGCAAAAGCTCCATTACCTGGTCTTTAAACGTGCTTTTTTTCTTCCCTTTAATCTTGATAATCTGGGATGACATTATCTCCTCCATTAAATTGAAGATGGACTATTGAAAGTTGACGATCGTCAACCTTCAATGGAAAATAATCGTTTGCAGGTATAATATGGCTGTTGATTTTTTGCTAGTCGAGAAGCCGTTTGATACTTGCCGATATTTCTTCTGCTGATGCCGGTTTTGCGATATAGTCATCCGCCTCGGTGCTCATCCCGTCACGATGGGAATAGCGGGTCGAAGTTACATGGGATGCCACGGCGGTCAGCAGAATAATGGGGATGTCGACACATTTTTCATCGGCTTTCAGTCTCTTACACACTTCGTATCCGTCCATTTCAGGCATCATGACATCCAGGACAATGGCGTCCGGCGGACTTGCATGGACTTTTTCCAGACCTTCAACACCGTTATACGCCACCTCAACTTCGAAGCCCTCTTTTTCCAATTGCCCTTGAACGATAGAACAGAAATCGGGCTCATCATCGACCACAAGAATTCTCTTTTTTTCACTCATAATTATCCTCCTTTTGTTGATTCCGGATCTTTAATCCTTTTATGGTTTTTGGTGCCAAATATTCGATCCTCCGGCACTTAAAAAAACAAACCCGGAATCAGTCCACGCTCGGCCTTGGATAAAGGCCGGTTTTTTCTACAATTTCTGGGACCATTTCTTCCCATTCAATGGCCATGACGTGAAATCCACGAACCCCTTCCACCTCTTTTAAGCGCTGCATCGACTCGATACAGATCTTGACGCCCTCCTCGGGTTGTTTTTCCTTGGGGGTATCTGCCATTCTTTTTATCATCTCGTCCGGGACTTCGATTCCCGGCACCCGGTTTTTCATGTACCGCGCCATGCCCACTGATTTAAACGGGGTTACACCTGCCAGAATACTGACTTTTTCAAGGAGCCCCCGATCGCCTGCCATTTTCATCCAGAGCTCGAACTTGTCGAGATCATATATACATTGGGTTTGAATAAACTCCACCCCGGCGGCAATTTTTTTTGCCAGGCGAGGAACACGGATTTCAAACGGGTCTGCAAATGGATTTGCCGCAGCGCCGACAAACATTTTGGGCGACCGGGAAATATCGTCTCCTCCCAGGAACTTGCTTTCGTCCCGCATATGCCGGACGGTTTGAATCAACTGGATGGAGTCGATATCATGAACGTTCTGACCGGTTGGGCAGTCGCCGAAGCTCTGGTGGTCTCCTGAAAGACAGAGAACATTGTGTATGTCGAAGGCCGCCGCCCCGAGAATATCGCTCTGCAAAGCGATGCGATTCCGGTCGCGTGTCACCATCTGCAGTACCGGTTCAAGTCCCATGAGCTTTAGTTTTATACAGGCCGCCAGGCTGCACATGCGAGTTACGGATGTCTGATTGTCCGTGATATTGATGGCATCTACATGATCCTTGATCAGGTTGGCCTTTTCAACAATCACCTCAGGATCGCTCCCTCTGGGGGGACCGCACTCGGAGGTAACAGCAAGGTGACCGGCGGCCAGAATCTTTTCCAGTTTGCTGGGTGTGTTTATTTTCATTGCTGCACATCCTCCCTTTCAACTTTTCTGGGTCCTCCGGCCCTGTCCGTGGACCAGTCTTTTATGGGGTCAATTTGTTCATAATCGTCGAGCCTGTCCAGTGCCTTGAGGCGGTCGATAATCAACTGCCAGGCACAGGAAATTTCCTTGTTAATTTCGCAGCTGCCCTGGGTAGAACCGCCGCACGGGCCGTTGAGAATTCGCTTTGCACAACGGGAGACCGGACAGATTCCTCCGGTGCGCGCCAGGATACACTGTCCGCAGGCCTGGCACCTTTCCGTCCACAACCCTCGTTTTTCGGTGACCCCTAAAAAACAGGTGTTCACTCCGGGATAGACCGGCATGGTGTGATATTTTTCGGCCATGAACTGAACGCCGACGCCACAGGCAAGGGAAACAACGGCATCGTACTGATCGATCACATCCCGAATTTCTTCGAGATATTCGTGATCGCATTGCCGCTCCAAGGTTATTTCATCTAATTTTACGTCACGTCCCTGGTTGAGGAAATACATTCTAAGGGCTGAAGCCAGAACACCGACTTCTTTCTTTCCCCCTGCCTCACAAACCGTAACGCACTCGTTGCAACCGAGGATGAGGATTTTTTCATGTTCTTTGATCTCCGCTATAATCTCTTCGATCGGCTTTCTGTCTGCGACAATCATAAGACCTCTCTTTCATTGAAGATTGAAGATTTTCAATTGAGACTCTCCAATGGTTTTACGCAGCCTTCTTTTTGGCCAGCTTAATCGGATTGGGCCCCAAATTTCGGATTTTTTCATCCATTTCAGCAGCAATCTGCGCGAAACGCGGCCCTTCACTCGATGAAAGGTTGTACATCTGTGCCCTTTCTCCGCCGATGCCGATGGTCTCGAGAATGCTTTGAGCCTGTTCCACCCGTTTGCGGGCTCTGAGGTTACCGCTGTTATAATGACAATCTCCTTCCATACATCCCACGGCATATACGCCGTCCGCGCCCTTTTCAAAGGCATGGAGAATATGAAGAACATCCACCTTTCCGGTGCATGGAACGAGAATAATATTTATATCAGAAGGGTACTGCAATCGCATGGACCCTGCCAGGTCCGCAGCAGTATAACCTCAGTAGCTGCAGCAAAATGCAATGATGATCGGCTCGAAATCTTCCTTCATAACTCCTCCTTTGAATCAAAAATTCTCGTTGGGCGATTTCAATTTATATATCAGCAAGCACTATACGACGTCCTCGAGCAGGGCGTCGATTTTGCTCATAATCTGAACGTCTTCATACCAACTCAGTTCAATGGCCTTGGCCGGGCATTCCGCCGCACAGACACCGCATCCGTGACATAAAGCAACATCGATTTCACTGACACCGTCTTCGTTGATCCTCGGCACCTGATAGGGACAGGAGCGGACGCATATGAGGCATGAAGCACAAAGGTCTTCTTCTACCTGTGCCGTTACCGCCGATAAGGTCAACTGCGGCTGGGACAGAAATGTCGTCGCCCTGGAGGCTGCGGCGAAAGCCTGTGAGATCGATTCGGGCAACAATTTGGGACTATGGGCGGTTCCGCAAACAAAAATTCCTTCTGTGGCCATGTCGACGGGTCTTAGCTTGACATGAGCCTCCATAAAGTGACCTTCTGCAGTTCGGGCCAGTTTGACAATGGAGGCGAGTTCCTCGGTATCTTCAGCAACCATACCGGCGCTCAGCGCAAGAAGGTCGGCACTGACCTGGAGGCTGCGGCCAAGAACGTGATCCTTGAAGGTAACCACCACACCCGATTCTGACGATTCCACCGTCGGCGGATTTTCAGAATCGTACCGGGAAAATAATATGCCCTGTTTTCTGGCTTCGGTATAGTAATCTTCCAGAAATCCGTAGGTCCTGATATCCCGGTAAAGTATGAAAATTTGGGCCTCCGGCTGAAGTTTTTTGATATGAAGGGCATTTTTAATGGCGCTCTGGCAGCAAATTCTGGAGCAGTTGGGATTCTCGTCGTTTCTCGATCCCACACACTGGATCATGACCACCTGGTTCAGATCCCCGGCCCCTTTCTCTTTTAAACGTTCGGCCAGTTCGACCTGGGTCACCACACTTTCGTTCTGTCCGTAGAGAAACTCTTTGGGGCTGTATTCACTAGCACCTGTGGCCAATACAACGACGCCGTGGTCGATCTTTCTTTCGTACATGCCAGGCCCCACCAGAACTTCGGTGGTGAAATTTCCTTTGAATCCGGAAAACCCGACGATAAGGGAACGGGTCAGCACCTGGATTTGGGAATGGGATGTCACCCTCTGGATCAATTCTTCCAGATAAGTTTCCACATCCGCGCCTTCGATGGTAGCGGTAAGACGGTTGGCCATGCCCCCCAGTTTGTCTTCCTTTTCAACCAGAACCACAGGGAACCCCTGGTCTGCAAGACCCAGTGCGGCATTCATCCCGGCCACCCCGCCACCGATAACCAGTGCTCTTTGAATGACCGGAATCTTCTTTTCATGCAGCGGATGGAGTGTGGCGGCACGGGCCACCGCCATTTTCACCAGATGTTTGGCTTTTCCGGAGGCTTTTTCAGGGACATCGGAATGGACCCAGGAATCCTGATTCCGGATATTGGCCATCTCAAAGAGGTATTTGTTAATACCGCAGGCTTCGAGGGTATCCATGAATATTCCCTCGTGGGTTTTGGGCGTGCACGCCGCAACCACGATCCGATTGAGTCGGTGTTCCTTAATGAACGCTTTCATTTCCTCCTGGGAGTCCTGGGAGCATGTAAAGAGATTCTGTCCGGCGTACACCACATGGGGAAGTGTTTTGGCATATTCTTCCAACATGCCGACGTCCACGACACCCGCAATGTTGACACCGCAGTTGCAGACAAACACCCCTATTCGCGGCGCCTCACCGGTCAGATCGATTTCTTCGGGAAGTTCTACACTTTTTGTCAGGGTATTCCTGGCTTGATTCAGGCGGCCCCCTGCCAGACATGCAGCCGCACTCGCTTCTATGACGGAACTCGGAATATCTTTGGGTTCCTGAAACACGCCGCATGCATAAACCCCCGGTCGGGAAGTCTCCACCGGCGCAAAGGTGTCGGTAATCGCAAACTTATATTTGTTAAGGTCGACATCCAACCGTTTGGCCAGATCGACGGTGGATTCAGGAACCTGAAGACCCACCGAAAGGACGATTATATCAAAGATTTCTTCTTGCAGTGCACCGGCCTCGTCCACATATTGAATGCGTAAATTTCTCTTTTCGCCCACTTCATCGATGGTATGGACCCGCGCCTTGACAAATCGAACATTCTCTTTTTCTTTGGCCCTAAGATAGTATTTTTCATAGTCCTTTCCGAAGGTGCGGATATCCATGTTGAAAATGGCACAATCGAGATCGCCATGGGCATGCTCTTTGGCGATCATGGCGTCTTTGATGGCATACATGCAGCAGACCGAAGAGCAGTAACCATTGCCGCATTGGTTGGTATCCCGGGAGCCGATGCACTGGAGCCAGGCGATCTTTTTCGGCTCTTTTTCATCTGAAGGCCGGACCAAATGTCCCATGGTGGGACCTGAAGCGCTGAGAATCCGTTCAAATTCAAGACTGGTCATTACGTTGGGATTGCTTTTGTAATGATAGAACTGTTCCAACCCCGAAGGATCAAAGGGTTCGCTTCCGGGACAAAGAACCACGGAGCCGACATCGATATCCCTCTCCACCCGTACCTGGCTGTGATCCACAGCCTCTGCAAGACATGCGTCCACACACTGATAGCACTCCGAACAGTAACTGCAGTTCAAACAGCGTTCGGCTTCTTGCCGACCGGACGTTTCGTCATATCCCAGTTCTACTTCTTCAAAATTGCCTGCGCGTTTTTCTACGGGCAGTTCCGGCATTTTTGATCTGGGGGTTTCAGATTCGTTATCCGGAATCGGTCGATACACCGGATTCTCATGGGTTACGGGTTCCCGTCCTTTTGCCATGTCCTGGTGGTCAAGATACCTTACGATGGATTCGGCTGCTTCGCGACCGGCAGCGATGGCAGCGATGGCGATTCCCGGACCGGTTTGCAAGTCACCACCGGAAAAAACACCTTCTCGATCCGTTGCATAGGTGACGGCGTCGACTTCGGTGGTGCCCCAGCGGGAGATGTTCAGGCCCGCCACATTCTCGATGGCCGAAAGATCCGGGTGCTGGCCGATGGCGGGGACAAGCTGGTCGATCTTGATGTCATATTCACTGCCCGGTATGGGCACCGGCCGTCTTCTTCCGGATGAATCCGGTTCACCCAGTTCCATCCGGATGCATCTGAGTCCGACGACCCTGCCGTCTTGGGTCAACACCTCTTGGGGTGCGGAAAGATACGTGATTTCAATCCCCTCTGCCTCTGTTGCTTGAATTTCTTCCTCCCAGGCCGGCATCTCTGACCGGGTGCGTCTGTAAATGATTTTCACCGCTTTTGCACCCAGCCGAATTGCGGATCTTGCGACATCAATGGCCACATTTCCACCCCCAATTATGGCCACCTTTTCGCCGATGTCGGCCTTGCCGGTGAGATTGACTTCTTTAAGAAAATCAACGCCCTGACGCACGCCTCTGGCTTTTTCGCCGGGGATTCCCAGTTCGATTCCTTTGTGAGCGCCAAGGGCGAGATAAACCGCTTGATACCCGTCGTTCAAGAGATCATCTATTGTCAAATCCTCACCCAAAGGGGTGTTGGTCTTAATTTCCACACCCAGGTTGGTAACCACCTCGATTTCCCGGTCGAGAATGTCCCTTGGAAGACGATGTGCAGGGATACCCACTCGCAGCATCCCGCCGGGTTCGGGCAAGGCCTCAAAAACGGTGGACAACACGCCTTTTCGGGCCAAATGATAGGCGGCGGAAAGGCCGGAAGGTCCTGAACCGATGATCGCCACCTTCTCTTTTCTGGGTGGCAGGCAATCGATTTCAATTTCGCGGGGATCAAACTCATCTGCGGCCAGTCGCTTAAGATCACGGATGGCTATCGATTCGTCGACGTCACATCGACGGCACGCATCTTGGCACTCGTGGGGACAAATCCGCCCCAGCACTCCGGGGAACGGATGATCTTCCATAATTATTTTCAAGGCCTCTTTATACTTGCCTTCCTTGACCATCTGAACATACCCTTGAACATTCTGTCCGGCAGGGCAGGTCATACGGCAGGGAGCGTGGTCTGTTTTCTGAATGGCAAAGGCTCCTGGAATGGCCTGGGCGTATTTTTTGTATGCCGCCTTCTTAACAGACAGGCCTTCGTCGTATTCGTTGGGAAGATCTACGGGACAGACCTTGATACATTCCCCGCAACTCGTGCACTTTGAAAGGTCAATAAAGCGGGGTTCCTGGCGAATTCGGGCCGTAAAATGTCCCGCCTCGCCTTTAAGATCCAAAAGCTCGGTGTTTGTCAGAAGCTCTATATTCAGGTGCCGGCCGACCTCGACCAGTTTCGGTGAGATAATTCACATGGCACAGTCGTTGGTGGGGAAGGTCTTGTCGAGTTGTGACATGAGTCCGCCGATGGCCGAAGACTTTTCCACCAGGTACACATAATAACCGGAGTTGGCAAGATCGAGGGCGGACTGCATCCCTGCTATTCCGCTGCCAACCACCATTGCCGATCCTATTGGATTTTTCCCGTGTTTTTCAGTGGGCATGTTGTTCTTCTGGCTGTTTGTGTGCTCCATTTTTCCCATCCTTATATTCGTTCAAGTATCTCCGGGAGTTTGTGCTCCCATCCGAGGGTTGCCAAGTTTACGCCGCTGAAACCTTCTTTTTTTAACGATGTGACCATTTCTGATGCAATCTGTGTGCACTCGCGAACCTTGTCAGGGGATTTTTGGATGCGGTCAATCAGAGAATCAGTGATGTAGACATTATCCACATTGCGCATGATATATCGGGCCATGCCGAGTGATTTGAGGAGTAAAACCGTTGGGATGATTTTTGTTTTCTGAATGTCCACCCGTTTCATGAACGGATGAATGGCGGAAAGGTCAAATAGCGGTGGAGAGATGAAAAATTGGACGCCCGCTTCAATTTTTTTGGTCATCTCCTCGATCTCCAACTCAGGAGACTTTCCCTTGGCACCGGCATCTACTGTGGATCCAACCAGAAACTGAGGGGAACCTGAAAGCTCAATACCGGCCATGTCCTTTCCGTCTTGAAGCCCCCGAATGGCATTGAGTAATTCCAGAAGATCGATGTCATATACCGATCTTGCCTGGTAATGATCTCCAAAGCTGGGGTCTTCTCCGGCAACCGCCATGACATTGGTGATTCCGCATCCATTGGCTGCCAGAAGATCCGCCTGGAGGGCGATCCGGTTTCTGTCTCTACAGTTCACCTGCATCACTGTCTCCATCCCTTTTCCCTGTAGAATCATGGCACCTCCAAGGGAACTCATCCGCATGACAGCGTTGCTCATCTCCGGTATGACAAAGGCATCTACCTCCCCCTTGACTCTCATGGCATTGGACAGCATTGTGGAGACATCCACCCCCTTGGGGGGTTCCATTTCCGCAAGGACGGCAAATTCCCCTGCATCGAATTTGCGCTTTAAATTCATACGACTACCTCCGATTTTTTTCAGAAAAAGCAGCTCAAACAATAAAATTGCTTCACGATTTTATACAACGCAGCCACGCTGATCGAAAAATAAGTTTTTATATTATCAGGTTGTTATTCTGCATAAGGAGCAACTACAAATTCCCGCAACCTGTCGTTATTACCTGCCGCAGAGCCTCAGAGGACGCAGAGATGTGTGTGGCTTTCCTTTGCCGTGAAGGACGCGCAAAGGGGAAAGTTTCCAGCAAGCTTGCTGTAACAGAAGCTTTATTTGCATGAGTGGTTACGCTTAAAATATTTGGCATTAGGTTCAATCTTCCTCGATAGATGAGGTCTTTAGAATGGCTCTCTGCGCCCTCCGTGCCTCTGCGGCTAAATCTAATTCCCAGGTTTTGCTTTCATTAAACATTTAAATCCGATGATGTGGGATCCTCATTCGGAAGTGCTGCAAAACTTGAGTAATTTTTTAAATCAAAAAACAGGCGATATATCCTTCTAGTACCGTATGAGCAACAATCGTGCCGGGATAGAAGGACTATAGTGAATTGGAAAAAATTGTTGTAAATTTAAGGAGATAGAAGTTTGTGATGTCCTGGGGCAGGAAGTTTTTGCATCTATTTCAAAAGGTGGTTGTGCCAATTTGGCACACATGCTATACATAAAGACAGTGAACGCGTAATTCCATGAGAATTTGTGCCATTTTGGGATGGTCCTTTTTGGGATGCCGGCTGGAAAAAACCTTAGACCCGAAATTCGAACGAAGCGATGGACAATAAAATAATTATCATCGATGACGATCTCGATTTTCTTAAAATCGTAAAGTCACATCTTCTGAATTCAGGTTTTAAAAATATACGTACTGAAGATAATTCGATAACAGCGGTTTCTCTGTTTGAAGAAGGAGAAGTTTTCGATATTGCACTGATCGATATGACCATGCCCGAGATGAACGGACTGGAAGTGCTTGAAACCATCAAAAACATAAGCCCAAGAAGCGAGTGTATTATGGTCACCGCGGTTAACGAGGCCCGGGTTGCAGTGGAGTGTTTGAACAAAGGTGCGTATGACTATCTTGTTAAGCCGGTTTCCCAGGAAGATCTTGCCTTTTCCATGAAACGGGTTCTTGAGAAAAAACGGTTGCTCGATATTCTGGATATCGAAAAAAGCCCGACGCTTCCCCAGTTGATAAATCCGGCACCTTTTAAGCCGATTGTCACTCGATCCCAAAAGGTTTTGAGAGTTTTAAAAGAAGCGGAGCTTCATGCAGGCAGTGATGTTCCGCTTTTAATTACCGGTGAGAGTGGAACCGGAAAGGAACTTCTTGCATGGGCGATTCACGCTGCGAGCCTTCGGTCGAAGTTTCCCTTTACACCGGTCAACATGGCCTCGCTCACCGGCAGTCTCTTTGAAGCAGAATTTTTCGGCCACACCAAAGGCGCCTTTACAGGTGCTGAAAATGGTCGCGAGGGATATCTGGAATACACCGACCATGGGACCGTATTTTTAGACGAAATCGGCAACATGGCCCTTGAACTTCAGGGAAAACTGCTGCGGGTTCTGCAGGATGGAGAATACTTTAAACTGGGTAAAAGTCGTCATCAAAAGGCCGACGTCCGCTTTATCGCCGCCACCAACGAAGATCTGGAAAAACTGATGGTCAAAAAGGTTTTCCGAAAAGATTTATATTACAGAATCAGGGGCGGATGGCTTCATCTGCCGCCTTTGAAGGAGAGAAAAGAAGATATACCACTTCTGGCGAGTAAATTTCTAAAAGACTATAACAGCTCTAATAAAAATCTCTTCATTGAAGAAGAAGCCATGTGTCTGCTCATGGAGTATGACTATCCCGGAAACATCCGGGAGCTCAAGTCGATCATACAGTCGGCCGCAAATCTGGCCCAGGAGCGCCCCATCAGTTCAAATTTTCTACCGGCCCAATTAAGAAGACCCAAGTCAATATCAAACTGTCTGACCCCGTCCGTAACAGAAGATATTGTATCCCTTGCTCAAATTGAAAGATCCCATATTATCAAGGTCTATAAACTGTCAGGCCAAAACAAATCCAAGACAGCCAGGCGTCTTGGCATCGGCCTGAACACCCTTCGAAGAAAGCTCAAATCCTATGGAATCGACTAACCCGGATTTCTCACGGGCCCGATTCATCCACTCATAACGTCTATCCAGAATAACATCCCGTTTCCATCGGCAAGAACTCGCAAATAAAACCGCGTAAAAGCGAACAGGGCTAAGGTGTTAAAATTACACGGTGGGAATATGGTAATTATCAATAAATTTGGTTGCCTCTATGTTGTTCGCTTTAACGCGCCCTAATTTGCTCAGACAGCTTCCCAATCGAAACGGAATCATCCTGCGGCTTACTGAAATTGTGACAGAAAGCAATTCAATTTCGCCAAAGGCGGATAAATCGGGACATATTTTTGGGAACTGCAATGGGCCGGTGGGGAAATTCAAGATTATGTGTTGGAAAATTCAACATAATTGTAACCAACTGTCAGTAAAAGGAATAAAGACGATTTGTCTGCCAATAACACCGAATGGGTTCATTGAACTGTAGTGTATTCCTACATTCGAGATCCGCTATCCAAACCGGGCCTTTCCCTGTCTATTTTCAAAATTAAACTGTAACATCATAAGGTTATCCATTTTATCCTCACGCTGTATTTTATCTGGCATGCCCTTTGCTCTGTATATGTTTCAAAAGACAAAAAAAAACAAACCCAAACATAAAACAAAGGAGTCAGAAAAATGGCCGAAAAAATAAGAGACGTTCAAAAAAGTCGGTTTGGTTACGGTTCTTCTTACAGACAGGGAACCCGGCAGGATCTCGAAAAAGAATCGGAAATCGGGGCGGTTTTTGGGGGACAGGTCTGGATGTTTAAGCCGGACAAGAAGGCCAAAATAACAAACCCTTGTATCTGGATGCAAGCCGGTATTGTAAAATTCAAAAACTGCAACAATTTTTATGATTGCAACACCTGCAAATATGATCTGGGAATGCAGAAACAGATAGAAAAAGGTGAGCGGATCAGCTGGCAGGCTGCCATGCGGCAACGACCGGGTATCGACAGAACGTGTCGGCACAGCCTCACACGTCGCATCAAAAATAGGATTTGTGGGTTGAACTATAATTGTTCCAGATGCGATTTTGACCAGTTCTTTGAGGAAGTATGGACCGCCAAAACCAAAAATGTTCCCTTTGAAATGCAGCATGTCAAAGGTTTTGACATCCCAATGGAGTACTTCTTTCATAACGGGCATAGCTGGGCTCGAATTGAAAGCGGCGGATATATCCGAATCGGTCTGGACGATTTTGCGCTTAAGCTGCTGGGAAAAGCCGATGCTTTCGATCTTCCCCTAATGGGCAAGGAACTCGATATGGACTGTGTCGGATGGGGATTGCGGCGGAAGGATAACCTGGCAGATATTCTTTCCCCGGTGGACGGCGTCATTGTAGAGGTCAATTCAAAGGTCAGAGAAAATCCCGAGATCGCCAATCGAGAGCCGTATGGTGATGGCTGGCTTTTCATGGTTCGCACACCGGATATCAAAAAAACAGTTAAAAAACTCATATCAGATACAGACAGCTTGGACTGGGTCAACCATGAAATCGACACTCTGGAAGGCATGATAGAAGACGTTGCAGGTCCTCTGGCTGCCGATGGCGGTTATTTGCAAGATGATATCTATGGAAATCTTCCGAATCTCGGGTGGAAAAATTTGACGAAAACGTTTCTCAAGACATAACACCGGTTTTTAAGACACCCGGATCGCTGAAAATAAGGGCGCTGCAGGGAGCTTTGATATCGATGAAGCGTTCAAGAAAGGCAGGAAAAAATGGATTCCATCGTTCTGGAGAATCGATCAACAGAAAAACAGTGGCCCTGTATTTGGATGCAGGCCGAGGTCGTTCAACGCAAGTTTTGTTTCAGCAACTATGAATGTCCGGGTTGCCGTTTTGACAGGGCCTTGAGGCGTGTTTGCGATGAAAACAAGCGACTGGGAAAACAGGGCAAAATTCCAACCGGAAGTAAAGGCCGGTTGGTTTTATGGAAAGATAAGTTAAAACTACGACCTCCGTGGAAACGTCCATGCTTGCATCATATGAAAGGACGCATCGATTTTAAGGCTTGCAACAGGGAATACAAGTGTGGAGATTGTGAATTCGATCAATATTTTAATGATCAGCATGCTGTTCATGCGGTGGTCAGACCGGTGGATTTCATGGATATCGACGGCATTAAGATCCCCCATGGATTTTATCTTCATAAAGGACATGCGTGGCTGAAGGTGGAAGAAGGCTCTGAAGTCCGAATTGGATTGGATGATTTTGCGCTGCGCGTGTTGGGTCCTCTCGATGACATAGCGGCGCCGCTTATCGGTAAGACTTTAGAACAAAATCGTGCGGATATTATCATGAGCCGGGGTTCAAACCAGGCAAAGGTGCTTTCTCCGGTAGGTGGTGTTGTTACGGCCATAAATCCCAAGTTGAGAAACAAGGGAAGTCTTGCCAATCAAGACCCGTATGCGGACGGCTGGGTGTTGAGGGCTCATTCAAAAAATCTTCGAAAGGATTTGCAGAATCTCATGATCGGCAGTGAAACTAAAGATTTTTTTAAACAAGAAATCGATCGGCTTTATCAGGTGATAGAAGATGCGGCAGGCCCATTGGCTGCGGACGGCGGTCAATTGGGGAACGATATCTTTGGGAATATTCCCCAAGCCGGCTGGAATCGGCTGGTAAAGCTTTTTCTTCATACTTAGATGGTAGCCAAAATCAGACATTTTTTCCGGGGCTGGTGGATTATTTCTCCAGCCTTGACTATTTTATGAAAGCCAATGTTTTCAGATATTAATCTGTTTTCATTGGCTTTCTTGCGTTCTGACTTAGTTGGGAAATGTTAGGTTACTTTAGGAAAAAGCAGACACAATAGGCACAGTTTATCCTGGGAAGGCGCGAGCGATTGAATCATTTATTATACCGGAGGGAAAACATGGGAAGCGACCAAGCAAATCCGTTAAACGAGATTTTAACAGAAAAAGAATTGCTCGACCTGTTAGGGATAAAAAAAGACTTTCTCAGCCGGTTGAGGCTTGAGAGGCAATTTCCGTTCTGTAAGGTTTCAGACCGGACTCGGATATATTTGGCTAAGGATGTTGTCGATTATATCAAAGGGAAGCGGATGATCATTAACCGCCACGAATAAGGGGCTTAACTACCCCTTGGAATAGGCACAAACAGGGCATAACGTGACGGTTATTTTTCAACGAAGGGGTCAGTATGGGTAAGGCTATTTTTTGAGGTTTTTCCAGATAACTTTTTGTGATCTTTGAAATTTAAATCTATGGTGAGATAACAACCAGCCTGAAGTCGGTTGTAAATATGGTGTGTTAACCCCAAGGAAGGGTTGCGTGTCGCCATTCCTGGTAAGCCAGG
>JAAXQD010000209.1 GCA_012974475.1 Desulfobacterales bacterium | reverse complement strand
GCTGGTCACCTGTATCTCACCGCCAATATCCTTGGCGCCCTGTCCCCATTTGAGTTCGATAATACATTTGTTTCCATACTTGTTAGCAACGAATTCCGCAACGCCGTTACGTGTATCTTCAACATTCAGTTGGACGATAATGGCGCCATAACCATCATAATAACGAAGATAGGTATCGATTCGTCGTTCCAATTCCGGAGAGCTTTTGATTTTACCCTTTTTGGCTTTTCCTTTGCCGATCTCTGACTTGAGATCGACCCCGACAACATTTTCACCGATGACCACCGGGATGCCGACCAAAGCCCCGCCGATGGCAAAGGAATCCCAGTACTTTTCCGCGATAAACGTCGATCCGAGGGCCCCTGTCATCAGCGGCATGCGGACCTTGGTCTTCAGGGTATTGCCGAACTCGGTTTCAAGGCTTACATTCGGAAAGATACAGTCGTCAGCATCATTGCTCAGGCCTTTACCAAGGCCGTGGGAACCATAAGCATATCCTTGGATTCGAAGTGAATTATAGGAAACACCGACATGGGTGGTATTGTTGGCGCCTGCAGTGACCAGACCGAAACTTCTCGGATAGAGCAGTTTTCGGCCCACAAGGCTAGAAAGCCAGGTTTCACACTTGCCCATGCAATCCGCTCTGCAGAGTGTACAAAGGCTCGATTCAGCAGCATTGCCTCGATTGGTTGTTCCAAGAACATCATTACTCTTTGAAAATCTCATCGTCATTACTCCTTTCTAATGTTATGGTATTCACTTTAAAAATAAAAAAGGCGTCTTTCCCCTTCGGAAAAGACGCCTTTGTCTTCGATATTGAAAAATTCCGCACACCATTGTGCAGAACTTAAATTTTGCTAAATTAGTATCAAGTGTTTTTAGCACTACTTACAAATATGTCAAGAAAAATTTTATTTTAAATTAAAAATGAGGCCGTGATGTAATTTTGTCTAAATTAATACCTGGAAAGATGATCCGATGTGTTTCGGAGATGAATATCGAATTTAGATGCTAAAACAAATAGTTATGCTCTAATCCCGCATATTTTAGGGGCGGTCTGAGCCATGGGAATAGGATTTTAGGCTGGAGCCGGGATTGGATTCGATTACAAATCCTCGTCCGGTTGTTTATGCAACATCAGGGGAAAGGGTCCCGAATACGGTATGGTTTCTCTCTATCCGATCAATTCTGGCTGGAACTATCGTATTTATACAATTGTCACCCCCGTTTACACGGACAGGTATATAGTTTGATGTTATTCCCTTTAAAAAACCTGTTGATTCGTCTCTTTTGCTTTCAATGAGAATTTTAACCGTTTTTCCTATAAACTTTTTGTAAAAGGCCTGTTTCTTTTGATTGCCGAGGGTGCGCATTTTTTCACAGCGGGCCTTGATGGTTCTTGAATCAACCTGTTGAGGATACTTACTTGCCGGCGTCCCTTTTCGAACCGAAAACGGGAAAACATGCAGATAAGTGACGGGCAGCTCTTCGATGAGTAAATATGTATTCTCAAAAGCCTTTTCGGTTTCACCCGGGAATCCGATCAGCACATCCACACCGATGGCGGCATCTGGAATTAATGAATTAATTTTGACAATGAGATCCCTGAAAAACGAGCGTGTGTAAGGCCGGTGCATTTTTTTTAGGACAGAATCATCTCCGCTCTGCAAAGGAATGTGAAAATGGTCACAAAAAACGTCCGTTTCCGCCACAAGCGTCAATATATCTTGTGTCAGCTCATGGGGTTCTATGGAACTGAGTCGCACGCGATGGATGGGATTCGATTCATAAATTCGGCTTAACAGCCCTGCCAAGTGGTATTTGGGTGAAAGGTCGAGTCCATAGGCGCCGAGATGCACGCCGGTTAGAACAACTTCATGGTATCCGGCGTGTTTTAGGTGCCGGATGTTTTCCAATACCTTTCCAGTTGCCATGCTGCGGCTGCGTCCGCGTGCATAGGGGACAATGCAGTATGTGCAGAAGGTGTCACAACCATCCTGGATCTTTAAAAAAGGACGGGTTCTGTTTTCGAAGACCGTTGCCGGGACCTGTTTGAAATCGCATTCGAGTAAAATGTTACGTCGGATTAGGATAGGGCGGCGGTGATTTTCCATTGGTGATGACCGAACAATCTCGGGAATTTTATGTTTATCCCCATGGCCGATGACGGTGTGAACACCGTCTATTTTCAAAATTGCATCCGGTTCGGTCTGGGCATAACATCCGGTGACAACAATACGTGCCTTTGGATTGGATCGTATGGCCTGTCGCACGGCCTGTCTCGACTGCATGGAGGCTTTCTGTGTGACCGTACATGTGTTGATAATGCACAGGTCTGCCTTGTCTTCACTAGGCGCCGGCACACAGCCCGAATTTTTCAGCTGCTCAGCGATGGCATCCGACTCGTATTGATTGACCTTGCAGCCCAAAGTAGTGATTCTAAATTTGAAGATGTTGTTAAAATTCATATGTTTTGTCCGGGCGCAATCCAGCCGCCACCAAGAACTTCGTCTTCTTTGTAAAATACCGCACACTGTCCGGGGGTAATCGCGGCCTGGGGTTTTTCAAATCGGACAATCGCCGTTTTTCCGTCAATAGGGGTTAGCCTGGAAACGGCGGCCATGTGGCGGTATCTAACACGGGTATGAACATCCATAGGGATGCTCGGTGTTTCATGTATCCAGTTAATATTTTCAACCTTGCACTGCGAAACGAACAGATCCTTTTTAAATCCCACTGTCAATACGTTCTGCCGAGTGTCCATATGGATCACATAATAGGGCTCTGAAGCCGGACAATTGATTCCACGACGCTGGCCAATGGTAAACAGGTGTAGTCCTTTGTGCTCTCTCAGAACGTTACCGCGGATATCTTTTATCAGACCGGGTTTGGGTTCAAATCCCTCATGGCGGGCAAGGAAATCCCCATAGTTTCTGCCTTTGATGAAGCACACATCCTGGCTTTCACTGGCTTTAATCGGTTTGAAGCTCTTGTCCGCAGCCAGCTTGACAACATCGGATTTTGTCATTGTTCCAAGGGGGAAACAGGCACCGGCCAAGTGTTGTTGTGTCAACCGAGCCAGAAAGTAAGACTGGTCCTTTTTGGGATCGACACCTTTATAAAGATGAAACTTTCCTGTTTTGTCCAAGTTTATTCTGGCATAGTGACCGGTGGCAAGGGCTGATGCACCCAGTTTTCGGGCAAAATCATAAACTGTTCCGAATTTAATCGACGGATTGCATACCATGCATGGATTGGGGGTTTGACCGGCCTCATAGGTTCGAATGAAATAATTAACGACATTTTTTTTAAACTCGATACTGCAGTCGAGAATCTTAATATCGATTCCAAGCTGCTTTGCAATGGAAAAAATTTTATGGGATTTTCTAAGATGGGTGCTTTGACCGTTATCCGGAGATGGGTCTTCATATCCGGTAACAAAGTGAACCCCGATAACGTTGTGCCCTTTTTCCTTTAAAAGATGGGCAGCCATCAGAGAATCGATGCCGCCGCTTAAGGCAATTGCAGTTAACGGCCTCATTTAAAAAAAAGATTTGTTTGTGGCACGAACTTCCATTGCCCGGGTGGGACAGGCCGTGACACACAATTCGCACACACTGCATTTTTTCTGATTAAAGTCCACAGACATCTCAGGCCGTATGATGGAAAGGGCGTGGGTCGGGCAGACAGCCGTGCAGGCACCGCAATGGGTACATCTTTTTGTAATGCGTTTTATTTCCTGAGACGCATTCAGAACCTGTACGCCCCGCTGTTTGAGATATTTGACACCTTCCTTGAAGTCTTTTCTGCTTCCGGCGAGCTCCAAAACCATGACGCCTTCTTTTCTGGGGAGTATGGATGCATTGAGAATATTGAAGGTCAGGTCATAGTTTTTTGAAAGATAGCAAACAATGGGTTTTTCCACTTCTGTCTTGGGACTGTCTCTTATAC
>JAAXQD010000194.1 GCA_012974475.1 Desulfobacterales bacterium | reverse complement strand
GCATGTGTATTCCTATTATTCACTCATGTAACGAAAGGGGGTCATTATGGCGGTTAAAGTTTTAATCAAAAGAAAAATAAAAGAGGGTAAATTGAATGATGCCTCTAAACTCCTTATCAAAGCGCGATACAATGCCATGGGCCAGCCGGGTTACATTTCATCGGAGACTTTGAGTGGCTGTGACGATTCAAATAATGTGTTAGTTATATCCATGTGGCAGAAAATAGAGGATTGGGACCAATGGAAAAATGATGGCTTGAGAGATGAAAATGAAGCCGCGTTTGAAGCATTACTTGAAGGACCGACCGAATACGAAACCTATAATTTAGGATTGTAGCTTTAATAGGCACATTCAGCAATAATGTTTTGTTTTTGGCTTGGATTTTATTCTTGATACATTTGCTATCAACCTATTGAATCTTCAAAATAATCTGAAGCTGAGTCAAAGTACAGCAAGTCATGGTAAAAAAAATCATTAAAAATATAGCTCAAATGATACATCAAGCTGATCCAACGGCAAGCTTTGCCTTTGAGTTTTGGGATTGTGATGTAATATGCTTCGGAGATATTCCCCGAACAATTTTACGAATGAAGACTAAGAGTTGTGCCCATAATATCATCAGAAAGGGCTTTTTAGGGTTTGGCGAATCTTATATGAAGGGAGACCTAGAAATAGAAAACGATATGTCGGAGCTTCTTCGCCTCGGGCTGGCCATTGGTTTTGACGATTACAATTTACCTTTATGGCAACAATTTCGATTATCTATTATAGAACTGCTAAATCGTGACACACGACGCCGTGAACCCAAAAATATCTCTTACCATTATGACCGTTGTGATGAATTCTACCCACTTTATCTTGATAAGACTCTGACATATTCATGTGCATATTTTAAAGAATCACATGATTCTCTTGAACAGGCCCAATTGAATAAATACGATCATATTGCTCGTAAGCTTTTACTAAAGCCTAATGAAACATTGCTCGACATTGGCTGTGGCTGGGGTGGAATGCTTATCTTCGCTGCTCAGAAATACGGTATTAGGGGAGTAGGAAATACGTTATCGAAAAATCAGTTCAAATATGCCAATCATAAAATTAGGGAATTGGGGCTTCAAGATCGCCTCAAAGTTTTGTACCAAGATTACAGAGAATTAAACGGTAAATTTGATAAAGTAGTTTCCATCGGTATGTTTGAGCACGTTGGAAAAAAATTCATCCCAGCCTTTATTCGAAAAATGTCGGGTTTATTGAAAACCGGCAGCTTGGGTTTGCTACATACCATTGGGGAAAATACCCCTTCTACTAGCACTCCATGGACGTTTAAGTATATCTTCCCGGGGGCCTATATTCCTTCACTTCATGAAATTGCATTAGAAATGGAAAAAACTGGTTTTTCCATACTAGATGTAGAAAATTTGCGGTTGCACTATGCCAAAACTCTCGAAAAGTGGGCAGAAAATTATGAGGAGAATATAGAAAAAATAAGAGAATTATTTGATGAAACGTTTGTGAAGCAATGGCGTCTTTTTTTAAACAGTTCCGCAGCAGGATTTAAATATGGCAATTCTCAACTTTTTCAAATTCTTTTCTCCAAAGGATCAAACAATTCTTTGCCGATAACCCGAGCACATGTATATATTGAATAAAAAACCCCTTCCCTGTACTAGGCTTCGTGAACATTGGCTGTGACAATCAACAATGATATACTTGAAATAATATTTGTGAAAACAAAATGAACTGCAACGATGCTGAGGATTATAAAAATCATCTTCATAAAAGCCCCGGTATGATTTTCTCACATTATTGACCATGGCTTCAGTGAAATGGTTTTATAATTAAACTTAAAGAAAGGGGGTAAAACATGGCCTATCTAAAAATATTGTTGCCCTTTAATTTTACGGAAAATGATAATAAAGCCCTGGATTTTGCAATTAGAACTTATGCTGGTCATGAAGATGCTCACATTACACTATATAATGCTCATACACCTGCACCCGATATTGATATGCGAAGTGATCCGGTGATGGAAAGAATGCGGAGCCATCTGGATTATCTTTTAAAACAAATTTTTGATCAGGAGAATGCACTCAAAAAGGCCAAAGAGAAGCTGCTGCAAAGTGGTTTTCCCAGTGACCGGGTCAAATATATTTTTGAGCCCTCAAAAAAGGATATTGCCGGCGATATTATTGATCAAGTCTCAAAAGGCAACTTTGATGTGGTTATCTTGAATCGCAAACCAACTAAAATAACCCGGTTTTTTACAAGAAGTGTTTTTTTAAAAGTTGTATCGACGGCAAAAAATGTAACCGTATGCGTTGTTAACTGACTTTCTATGGAAAAGGAGGAATTCCATGGCTATAAATGATATTATGGATTTGGATACATTTAAATTGATTGTCAGATCCATTGCTGAATCCGAAAACCTGGAAGCAATGGGAAACCGGTCGACTCAGCTTATAGTGGGATCTCTGGGAATAAAAGCGAGCGCTATATTTGCATTGAATCCTGAAACTGAAGAGATCGAAACTTTGGCCAGTTTCGGGCTGAGCATCGATTATTTAAATAAAGGACCCATCAAAATCACTAAAAGTAAAGGATGGACATCGGAAAAAGAGCCGGTAGTTATCAATGATATTAGAGAAACCGACCTGCTGCAATACCCTGAGCAAACCAAGCAAGAGGGTATAATGGCTATGATTTCTATACCCATCATTTTTTTTGGCAGGGTTATAGGCCTACTAAGAATGTATCATCACGAGACATGGGACATCTCAAAAGAAGATGTAGACACATTCTCTGTCCTTGCAGAAATCATCGGCATGGCTATGATGTACTCGCGGATCTTAAATGCGTTACAATCGGTAAAAGATTCTGTAAACGAGGTTCATTCCATTTGGTTTCAGCCGAAAAGCAGATAGCCCGTATTTCTCAAAAAGAATTAACTCAATTGATTAAATTTGAAAACCACGACCTCTGTACTTGCAAAATATCCAACTTCCGACTCATATGCCACTGATACGATTTAGACCCTATTCAATGACCCTATGGACGTTCAAATTTTGCTAAAGAAGCCGGTGGGGTAAACTTTCCGTTCGGCCCGATGAGGTAATCTCTATATAATCCAGTTTCCTCTGCAGCTCGGCAATAGTGGCTGCACCGCCGTATGTCAGCCCGGAGCGCAATCCGCCGATGATGTCGGTAATAACCTTATCTTCGTCTTCCCGGTAGGGGACATCAATTGAAACGCCTTCCGAGGTTTTCCATTCCGCAATGCCTCCATGGAATTCTTGTTGGACTTCGCTGCTCGCCATTCCGCGGTAGGTTTTCACCTTTACCTCTTCTCCATTTTTACCTTCTTTACGAATCACAGGTCCGGGTGTCGGTTTAGTGCCTGCCAGCATACTCCCCAACATAACGAAATCCGCTCCGAAAGCCAGCGCTTTGACAATATCTCCGGGATACCGGATACCGCCATCGGCAACAACCGAACGATCCACCCGTGAGCAGTTTTTTATCGCTGTTAGATTGGGCACACCGAAACCCGTCTTGATCCTTGTCGTGCAAACCGAACCGCCACCGATACCCACTTTAACGATATCGGCACTGCAGGAAGCAAGGTGATCGGCTCCGGCATAAGTTGCCACGTTTCCTGCCATGATGCAGGTTTCATCGCCAAGCATCTTGCGAATGCTTTTGAGGGTTCTTCCCACATACTTAGCATGGGCATGTGCGACATCAATACAAAACAGATCTGCACCGGCGTCTCGTAAAGCTTCGACCCGTTCCAAGTCTTTGGTCCCACAGCCGACAGACACAAACGTCGGGTACCTGCAATCCTTAAACATACGCACATTGTTTTCTATAGACATATAACGATGTAAAACACCGATACCGCCCTTAGCTCCGATATAGTTGGCCATGTCCGTCTCGGTGATGGCGTCCATGTTTGCGGTCATCAACGGTAGCTTAAGGGATAGTTTTTCCTTTTTGCATATCATTGAAATATCGACCACTTTTCGGGATTCCCAGTGGTTGTAAGACGGCACCAAGAGAATGTCGTCATATGTAAAAGCTTTCATCGAAAATCCTCCTTGGAATATAATACGCTCATATTGATAGTTGCTTTATAGCATTTATCTGTTTTTTTTGCTCCCTTTAAATGTATTCAACGCCTCCGAGATGACAAAGGGAATATCGGTATTGTTTTATGATGCATTAGTTTTGCCTCCCTCAACGAACTCACAGGAGATACATGCAATAAAGTTCGGCTATCAACCCTTTGAATTTATGTGACAATCAAAACGTATCATCAAATTTACTATTGATTAAGACAGCTTTATTTGTTGCAAGATAAGGAGTACATCTGTTGCATTAAACAAACTAACAGGAATCTCATTTGCAACACCACCTGCAGCGGAAGTTGAAAAGTTTGATAAGTTAATTACTGAGGCAAAAAATATTTAAGGTTCAGGTAAGATATCTGGACTCCCCAGAGGAAAAATCAATTTTGAGAGGATGGGGGTAACTGCCCCCATCACTTTGTCACTATCTCATTTTCAGTCATACATTCAACAACTTGAACTAATGATAGTTGTTTCAAATCAGTATTTGGGATAATTCCCTATAGTTATGGGATATTTACCTATGAAAATGAACCCTAAACTCCATTGACAAAGTCTCCCAAATCTGCAGAAGATTTCTTGAGGTGAGTTCTTTAATTTTAAATAATTTTATGCTTGTTTCTGGTACTCCACAATAAAGGCTATTGGAAGCCGGCTGCTTTTCTTAAAGGGGCTAAGGATGAGAGTAAAAATGAAAGGAGGATACGAACAAATACTAAGCTGCTTATTTTGATAGCTATGTTTTAAGATGAAAAGTATTGAGATGGACTTTTAATACCTTTCACAATTCAAACGGCTTTCAAGCTTCTCAAATTTTTCGGTTGCTTTAATACCTCCTTCATTCGATCCTTTTATGTTTTTGTCCTGAAGCTGGCGATGTTTGGACTATATGTTACTAGATAATTACCGGTTGGCAACGCAATATTGATTTCCTGATTTCAATCTATTTGGCATCGGAGCTTTTTGGGCCAAACCGTTAGTGAGGTCCCAATGATCAAAGGACTCCTCAAAATCCCAATATTTACCCCCAAAGGAACCGCAGGGCATCCTTTGGGGATTTAACGCGTTAATGGTTATAATGCGGTTATTTCAATAGGGTAAGCGAACGATTTTCCTAATTATTAACCCTTGAAACCGACTATTTTATAGTCATGGGCTCCATACCGTCTTTTTCTGCAACCCATGGCATTTCAAATGAAAGGGGGGAGCCATGTATATCAAACAATCAGCTCTTTTTTGGGATATGGACAAGGACTTTGTAAAGGATTTGATGGGTATCGCCGTCAGAGAAACGTATCAGCCGGGAGATTTTCTTTTCCGTGAGGGAGATCCCGCAGATCACTTCTATATTTTAATCAAAGGACGCGTTAAACTGACCGTCGGTGAAACCGGGCCAGTGGTTTACACCGTAGACCGTGCTGGCGAGGCTTTTGGCTGGTCGAGCCTGATCGGTCGCGAAATATATTCAGCATCGGGAGTGTGTGTTGAGCCGACGGTTCTGGATAATTTTCACAGAGGAGAGTTCCATAAGGTAATCGAAAAATATCCCGGCCCGGGGCTCATTTTCTTTAAACGCATAGCCGGATTGATTGGCAATCGACTCCTTTGGAGCTATAAAATGATCACCTCGACGGCTAAGTCTGATGCTTCACCTTCCTTTGGTTCGGGTCAGATGCAAGAGTCTGAGGCGGCTGCATAAATTTCGATTCTCTTAATGATTTGTCAAACTGAAGTGATTTGACACTTGGCCCCGCCTTAACGGGCGGGGTTTTTTTGCATTAATTCTTCCAACAATTAAACCTCTTTTGCCGCCATGCTAAAATTGGAAGAGAAGTTCGCTTTCGGTTTGAGTATGTAATAACGTAATTAAATGCCACTATAGAGGAAGGCTATGAAGAGGAGTTTTCTTAAAATCCCGATAACAAGCCCCAAGGGGGCGAAAATTCACTTCTTTGGGGCATCTCCCACCACCATGATGTTGCTTCTTCCTACAACGCTGTGAGTTACAAAGAAAGGAGGGAACATGAGAGCTAAAGCACGTTCTATCGAGCAGATAATAGAAGAACAGGTACAAAGATGGAAGATTACACGAACGGAAGAGAAAAAAAAGGATGAACGTATCTCTGTTATTACCATCTCCAGAGAAGCCGGAAGTGGTGGGAATATATTGGCCAAACGACTTTCCGATCAGCTCGAATTCGATTTATTTTATCAGGAATTCATACACAATATGGCTGAAAGTGCCCACCTAAGCGTTCGGTTAATAGAAACGCTTGACGAAAAAGGTGCATCTGTTCTCGAAGAATGGATATCATCGATTGTAGATAAGCGACACCTATGGCCTGACCGGTATCTACAGCATCTCATGAAGATTATAGGGACCATCGGTAAACACGGCCGGGTTGTTATCGTAGGAAGAGGCGCTAATTTTGTTCTGCCTCCTGAAAAAAGACTCAGCGTCCGAGTTATTGCGCCCCTGGAAACGCGACTCCGAAACGCATCCCAAAAGTTCAGCGTGAGCGTTGATGAAGCCAGACCAAGGGTTTTAAAAACGGACTCAGATCGCAAGGCATTTATAAAAAAATACTTCAATGATGACATCAGGCACCCCCTAAATTATGACCTTATCATTAATACCGGAACGTTAAGTATCGTTAACGCAGTTAATTCTGTCAGCGGAACTTTGAGTCAATTGAACAGGGCTTAATCCGAATATTTCGGGCAAAGCACCATTAGAATAAAAAGTGATTCACCAAAATTTGTGCATGCCGTATGACTATTTGATATGAAAGTGGGGATATATTTTTATTAAATCAGTGTGATAAAATGATGATGGTTTCAGGGAATCTTAATTTTTTAGATACAGGAGGCGGAAATGTATAAAAAGATACTGGTTCCTTTGGACGGCTCGAAACGAGCTGAGGCGATATTGCCTCATGTGAAGAACCTCGCATTATGTTTCAAGGCTAAAGTAATTTTTTTTATCGTTATAGAACCGGGACATTTGTTAGAACATGATGAAATTATTGGCATGTCGATATACCAGGAAAAACGCGATCAGCTGATCAAAGAAACAGAGTCTTATCTTGCTTCTCTTATAGAGCAATTTCGCGAAGAGGGTATCAAGGTCCAAACTCTCATCGGCCATGGTCCGGTTGTGAAAGCTATTCTCGATGCTGCAAAAAGTGAAAATGCAGATCTATTGGCAATGGCCAGTCACGGCCGCAGCGGTTTGTCCAGGACATTTTATGGAAGTATCTCAGCCGGAGTACTGCAGCGTATAGATCGCCCTCTGCTCCTCATCCGTTCTCGGAATGGCGAATAGGATACCGATCATTCTGAAAACACGACATGTTGATTGTATGTCTGCGTAGATTATTCCCCGAGTGTGAGATGTAGGTGAAACCAAAAGAAATGGAGTTTCGGAAAATGTCCAGACAGCTACAGGGACTTGCCACCGAGAATGCCGGAGAGGAAAACAGGGAAACTCATAGAGGTAATCAGATTTTTGATGGAGGTTTCAGATGACAAAAGTAAAATCAAAGCAGAAAATTAAACGTCGGAGAGTGACATTTTCATTTGAATCAAGCGATGCCAAAGAGGTCATCCTGATGGGGGATTTTAATAATTGGAATGCAAAAAAGCACCCCATGAAAAGTGATGAAAATGGGCTGTGGAATAAGAGCGTGGTGATTCCACCTGGAAGATACGAATACAAGTTTCTGGTTGACAGGCAATGGGAAGAAGATCCCCAAAATGATCAGGCCTGCCTGAATTGCTTCGGGACTTACAACAGTGTTTTTAACTTTACCGAACCTTAACCCGGTTAATCAGGATCAAATTATTACGAGGTACACTGAAAAGAGGAATGTTACCTGAAAGCAGGAAAAAACATTGCTACAGCACTGGTCGACAATCCGGATGAAGTAGCGATTGTGGAGGTCGTAGGGAACCAGGCTACTGTGCTCGAATTGAAGGTTGCCAAAGAGGATTTGGGAAAAATTATCGGCAAAAAGGGCCGGACTGCCCAAGCAATCCGGACTATTTTAAATGCATCTTCTGCAAAAACAAAAAAACGCACAATACTTGAGATTGTCGAGTAAAAACAAATCCTGCTCGGTGAATTTTCCGATAATTCGGGATTATTTCACTGGGGCGAGATGAGAAAGGTAAAATGGCAAAAATACTTATCATAGATGACCAGGCGTGGGGAAAGAATCTATGCAAAGAAGAACTGTCCGGTGAAGGGCATACGATGTCGGCAAAGCAGCTCTGGAAGGGCTGCCAGGGGTTCTCAAAGTGTCTAAAGGCTTTCTAGGATTTCGTGAGATCAATACGGTAACCTTTGATCCCAGCCTGATTTCTCCCGAGCAGATGATCTCCACATTGAAACAGGCCGGCACTTATATCGGAGTTTCGCAAGCACAATAGGTGCTCGGCATTTTGGTTGATGGTTTATTTATTGGTGAAGCGCACCTTTTTTAAAGATCCGCGTGACAGGCACGCGGTATGGTCAGAACCTTCAAGATGAAGAAAGGAGAATGAATTTGTGTTTGATGATGTTGGCCTTCGGCTTTGCAGTAATAGTTGTCTTCATATCTCATCCCGCATGGGCGAAACGAGACGAGTGGTGATATGTAATGGAAATCCGGAAAAATATGGAGGCTTGGATTTTTCATGTTACTTGGCACTGCCAAACTCTATCTTTTTACAGATATCATACAACGCCCTTAGTCAAGTCAAGGAAATCTCAACTTTGACCGTTGCGAAATCATCTTTGTCCAACGACAATTCCTTCCATTCGTAGGTTCTCTGCAGCTTGTCGTAGCATGGCGAAGATCCTATTTATTCGGGGCTGCAGGAAACTGCAATCATACGGAACTATAAATTAAGCGCTTCGATCCACAGATTCTGTGATATATTCTTTAGAGTCTAATAAATATATCTATTCACTCAGCACCAAGTCCCGAGTGAATAGGCTCATCACCGAGCTTGTGAATCAAAGGACTAAGCTACCAATAAGCTCATCCCACCGATAGTTTGCTAACCACAATCACAAACAGCGCCAGCGGGTAATAGCTGGCCATGTTGAAAAGGGCCATGGCATACCGGGCTGCTTTGGTTGTATAAAGAATTGCGGCGGGCAGTATCAAGAAGCAGAGCCCTGTTGCCATAAAAGCCACCGCAAAGGGAAATTCAAAAGGGATCGGAGAAACGTAGAAAACGACCATAGACAGCATTAACGTAATAAGTAGAGACCCAAAAATAACGGCATTGGCCCGGTCAGGACCCAGGCGAACCGGAATGGTTTGGACATAAAGACGCCGGTCTTCTTCGATGTCGGCCCAGTCATTGGGAACGTTCTGGCCCCCAATCTCCCATGAGAACAACCAGAAAAACAGCATCGACACGAACAAAGGTGAAGGATTCGGATCCACGGCAAATACGCCGGCAATCGCCCCCGCCGTTTTAACGCCCCCGCTGACCAGGGTTCGCAGATGGCTGACTTTGAGGAGTAAGCAGTAAACCGTCTCCAAGGCACATCCGATGAAAAAAATCACAATGCAGACGGGGTTTAAATGGTACGCCCCCAATATCGCCACCATCGACCAGGCCGCGGTCCAGAGCACCCCTTCTTTAAAACTCAAATATCCCTGGGCCATGGGATGCCGGATCATCACGGCATCCAGGTCACATCCGGTGCCAAGGTTCCCGCAAAGTCTTATTTTTTCTTTGTCAACGCGATAATCGACGACATCGTTAAGGGCATACACCGCCGTATAACCGGCGAATGTCGTCATAAGGCCCAGAATAATCACCTCAAAAGAGGGAAACCGGCCAAGCCACAGCAATGCACCCAGCGCAGGGGTGGCCATGTCCAGTAATCCATGGGGTGTTCTGGAGAGCGCCAAAAAAAGTTTTAACCGGGATAGACCTTTATATGAATCGGCTGGCTGTGCCATCTACGCATTCCAAGTTAGAGTAATCGCAAGTATTCAAGGGGTTAAGATGCTGTCAAAGCCGCTACTCATTATCACGGAACCCTATTTTCGTCAAGGCACCGCAGAGACACTTCCAGGGTGAACGCATTTGATTTCGGTACAGCGAAGCGACGGCGTGTTTCTCTTGGAAACCGACTGGCTGTTTGAAGGGCTTTAGCACGCGTTAGACCACACCCCTTTTCATGTGGATCTCAAGGCGTTCTGCTGCAAGAGAACAGACAAGACAAATCACCAGGTATAAAAGCATCACCGTTATCCAGACTTCAAAGGTTAAAAACGTCGCCGACATCAGCTCCATGCCCTGAAATGTGAGCTCCTGTATGGAAATAACGGAGACGATGGAAGAATCCTTTATGGTGGAGATAAACTGCCCGGCCAATGGCGGGAGCACGTTTTTTGCCGCCTGGGGGAAAATAATGTGTCGAAGCTGCTCATATCTTGAGAATCCTAAAGCTGAAGCGGCTTCCCATTGTCCTCTATCGATGGATTGGATGCCGGCTCTGACGATTTCTGTAATATAGGCTCCTTCATAAATACCCAGCGCCATCAGGCCGGACAAAAATGCCGGAAATCGTGCAGGGGAAATAAATAAAAAAGAGACCAAATCTCTTGTGAATGAGGATTTTGATCCTGCCAGATCGATGATCGGTATAAACTGATCACTGATAAAAAAATAAAAAATGAATATCCAGACCAGGATAGGTATATTGCGAATAATTTCAACATAACTCCAGCCGACCATCCGTCTGAAAGGGCTTCGGCTGGTACGGAAAAGGCCCATCACCGTTCCGATGACCATGGCAACGACGATGGAATATATACCGAGCCGCAGCGTAATAAACACACCCTGGACAATCAGGCCCGCCACCCACCGGCCCTCTTCCGCATCAAATCTATAAAGATACTGGGGCATCACACCCCAGTTCCAATTGTAATGAACTTTGAAATTTATTCGATACGCAATCCAGACACAGAATGCAGCCAGAATAAAAAACATCAGCATGTCCAGACGGGTAATTTTAGTTTTCAGGGCTCTCAAAGGGATCTATGCTCCGACACTCGGTTATTGAAACTCCCTGGGGCTCCCGTCCTTGAGACGGGAGTTACAGGAAATCTTCCACGGTAAGGAATTTTATCCTTTTTAATATTCGCTCGCTTTTGCAGCTCAACCATTCCATTATTCCAATTCCATCCAAAAAAACCCGATGCAGGTTTCCCTATTTGATCATTTTCTCCCAGTCTTTTGTCCGGAACCAGTAATTTTTCCGGTCTTTGAACCATCCTTCGGACTCCACATAACGGATCCAATTGTTGAAATAATTCAAGGTGTCAAAATCACCTTTTCGAACGGCGAATCCTATGGGCTCAAGGGTGAACGTTTTATCCAGAGGAAGAAAAAGCTTTTCCGGGTATTTGATGGCCTGGAATTCAGGGGTCGGCGCAGATCCCACAACGGCATGGGCATTTCCGTTGACAAGTTCTTGATATGCCTGGGATTCATCGTCAAACAGCCGCAGCTGAGCTTTCGGCATATATTTCTTGGCAGCTGTTACAGCAGTTGAACCCAGCCTGGCGGCAACAACGACATGGGAACCGTTAAAATCTTCCGTCCGGCTAAAGCCGGCGGCAAGCTTTTTATGCGCAACGATGGACATCCCTGTATAGTCGTATGGAATACTGAAGTTGACCTTCAGATTTCTGCTCGGGATTATTCCCATACCCCCGATAATTACATCGAATTTTCCGGTTATCAGCGCTGGAATGATCCCGGACCATTTGGTGGGAAAAAACTCGACTTCGACACCGGCATCCTTGGCCAGCCGCTTTGCAACATCGATCTCAAAACCGATGAGTTCTCCGGTTTTGTCTTTCATTGCCCATGGCACAAACGTAGACATACCCACACGGAGAACGCCGCGCTTTTGAATCTGTTCAATGGTACTTTCCTGTGCTTCTCTTTGGTTGGTACCGGTCGAATCATTACCGCATGCAGTTATGACCATTATGACTGTGATTGCCACCAGAGTTTTTAGAAATGATGAATCGATTTTCATTTTTATTCTCCTTTCTGCAATCCTTTTTAAGGAATAAATTCAGTTTCTTTTGTGGCAAAACTTATTGGCTCCACCCCGGCCCGCGTGTCGACAATACATCTTGCAACAGAGGCTCGTCCGGAATGGGGTCTTACATTTCAATGGTCAAGCGCTTTTCCATAATATTTATCCCAACAGATAATGCTGCTGTCATAAATAAATAGATGATGGCGATGGTAAACCATAGTTCAAAAACCATGTATGTTTCCGCAATAATCCTTTGCCCCTGCATGGTCAGATCATAAATTGCGATGGTGCTTACCAGGGCGGAGTCCTTAATCAGCGATATGGCCTGGCTGGCAAGGGGGGGCAGCATTCGACGGATGGCCTGGGGCAGTATGATATGCCGGTATGTATTCAGGGTATTAAGACCGACACTGTGAGCCGCTTCCCACTGTCCTTTGTGGATGGAAACGATCCCGGCCCGAAAGATCTCCGATGCATATGCCCCTTCGAAAAGGCTCAGGGCAAGTATCGCTGAAGTAAACCGTCCGATCCCCAGAACCGGGGAAACAACGAAATAAATAAAAAAAATCTGTACAAGAAGCGGTGTGTTTCTAACGAGCTCCATGTAAAGACGCGCTATAGTTTTGGCGGCAAAAGACTCCGACAGCCGTAACAGAGCGGTCACCAGGCCGAATATGCAAGACAGGACCAGACTCGCCGCGGTAATTCTCAAGGTCACCCATACGCCTTCAAGGAGCGGTCCTGATATAAATGAACCGTTCACCATGGTGAAAAGATACTTTGGCACACGGTACCATTGCCAGTTGTAGTGCAACCGGCCGGCGCTGATGAACATAAACCACGTCAGCAATCCCGCTGCAGCGAGAAATTTAAGACCGTCTCTTATTGAAAAATGTTGTCCGGACGGCTTTGCGCTATATTTTGTTGACATAAACGGTTTCGTTTCCGCATGGGTGTAGGGTTGTGTTTCAAAATTCATTATGAGACAAAGATGTCTCATAATACAACCATGGAAGCTTCTTTTTAATCGATGGTTCTATCTATAACAAAAAAAATCATAGTCCGATCTATTTTGGGCGATCTTCGTTTCTGATTGAACTTGAAATCGAGTCGAAACTCGATTTGGGATTAATCCTCGACGGTTATGGGTTTGCCATTGGCGATGATCCATCATCTGCATACGGACAGATGTATTTCACCTTAACAAATTCATCTTCAAATAACAAATGATCGATAATCCCCATGGAGTGAAACCGCTTGGCCCCGGCTAAAAAGATCGTGGCATGTAACTTGCTAACTTCATATGTTTGAGTATTAAGCATCATATTTCAAAGAGGAGAGATTCTATGATGGGATTAGACGATATAAAAAAAAACACGGCCCTTTTAAATGCCATAGACTGGGACATGACCCCGGAGGAGGCGGTTAGGCTTTATCTGGAATGGGGAAACAACTGGGCCGGAGGCAATTATGTCATCAGGTCCAAGGATGATACAGCGCATTATTTCGTTGTAAATACCTGGGGAGAATCACCGATAATCTACCTGGTACAGAGAAATTCCGAAGATGCCAAGGAACTGGCACAAATTGAAATGCCGGAAGAATTGAAAAAACGCTATATCGAAGACAACGGCAACCTCAAAGGCGTTTATGCCATTGAAGGTAACATAAAAGAATGGTTGAAAAAGACCCTCCTTCATTAACACCATGTAATATATTCGGAGGCGTAAAAAATGGAGAAGAAAGTGCTGGATGCCATGAAAAAAGCGGGAAAGCCGGTGAGGCCCGGTGAAGTGGCCGAGATGATCGGAGAAGAAAGCAAGGCGGTTTCAAAGATCATCAGCGCGCTGAAAAAACAGGGAAAGGTAACATCGCCCAAAAGATGCTACTATGCGCCCTGTCTCTTAT
>JAAXQD010000191.1 GCA_012974475.1 Desulfobacterales bacterium | reverse complement strand
AGTGTCTTTCGTCTTGCCCAAGACGGGCATCATTTTGTCGTTTTAGAAAAAAGATTGACAATGCCACAAAGTGGCACTGGTTTTTAATTCGGATCTAACCGGTGGACATGGTGGTCACCGAATACGGGGTGGCCAGCTTGAGGGGGAGGACCCTGCGCGAGCGGGCCATGGCGTTGATCGAAATTGCCCATCCGGACGACCGGGAGGCACTCGTGGAACAGGCCAAAAAGGCGAAGATCATCTATCCGGATCAGATGTTCTCGGCCGAATGCGTCCGACTCTATCCATCCGATATTGCCTCCCAACAGACCTTCAAAGGCGGTGTGAAGATTCACTTCAGAGCCATTAAGCCGTCTGATGAGGAGGATCTGCGACGCCTTTTCTATCGTTTTTCGGATGAGAGCGTCTATTATAGATATTTCAGTCCGATAAAGACCATGCCCCATAAACAGATGCAAGAGTATGTAAACATGGACTGCGATCGGACACTGTCCATAATTTCAAAATGCCGTTTAAGAAAGATGTTCAAGACTTGATATCCTGAAGAGAATATGCGAATCCTTAAAGAGGACCGGAGGATCTTTACACCACAGCTAACGGACCATGAGGGATACAGCCATGAAGCATTTTTTACTCGGCGCAGCAAAGCATACGCTCAAGGCCCTTGGTTACGGGATTGCGGGCGGGGTTGCGGTGATGATCGTTGTCTTTGTTTTGCAGCTGGAACGTCGGCCCGACCTCAAGATCTGGCACACGGCAGAACTGGACGCCGAATTCACGGCGGACGCGGCAGAAAGCTTTGAAGACTACCTTTCCATCGAGGCGCGGCTGTTCAAACAGCTCGACGAACGTGTCTATACCCGGATCGAACCCGAGGACCGGCGTCTCATCAACCGCTACCACCGGGGCAGTTTGTCGGACCCGGACCGCTGGTCTCCCAACTGGAACCGTACGTTCGAACTTTCCGAAAAGGCACCCAAGGCGGGGATCCTGCTGCTGCACGGCATGTCCGACTCGCCTTACAGCCTGCGGAGCCTGGGACAGCAGTTGCATTCGGCAGGGGCCTGGGTGGTGGGACTTCGACTCCCGGGCCACGGCACAGCGCCTTCGGGACTCGTGAGCGTAAAATGGCAGGATATGGCCGCAGCGGTACGCTTGTCCATGCGTCACCTGCGGGACAAGGTCGGCGATCGGCCGCTCTATATCGTGGGGTACTCCAACGGCGGTGCCCTGGCCGTGTACTACGCGATCTCGGCGTTGGAAGACAACGCCCTGCCGTCCGTTCGCGGGATGGTGCTGGTCTCCCCGGCCATCGGGGTTACGCCACTGGCGGCTTTTGCGGTGTGGCAGACCCGGCTCGGTCGTCTGTTGGGCCTCCAAAAACTAGCGTGGACGGATATACTGCCCGAGTACGATCCCTTCAAGTACGGCTCTTTTGCCGTCAATGCCGGCGATCAGGTCTACCGTCTGACCGTCGAAATTCAATCAAAAATGAAGACACTGGGTGCCGGGAAGGTACTGGAGCACTTTCCGCCGGTGCTTGCCTTTCAATCTGGTGTTGATGCCACCGTGTCGACGCGGGCGTTGATCGATGGACTGTTCGGGCAATTGCCGGCAGACGGACACGAACTGGTCATTTTCGACATCAACCGCCTATCCGAGATAAAACAGGTTCTCGGGCAGGATCCCATAGGGAGTATCGAGGCCGTTCTCCGGGACACCGGCTTGACTTTCACCATGAGTTTTGTGACCAATTACAGCGAAAAGAGCCGCCGGGTCGTCGTTCTCCGGAAAAGGCCCGGGGATGTCAAAATAGCGGAGATGTCCACCGGTCTTATGTGGCCGAAAGGGCTTTATTCCCTATCCCACGTGGCGCTGCCGTTCTCCCCAAACGATCCGCTTTACGGTGGGCCGGATGCCGGAAACAGTCCGGGGATCAAGCTCGGCGACCTGGCGCTGCGCGGAGAGCGGGGTGTGCTGCAGATACCGGCGTCAGCCATGCTGCGGCTGCGGTGGAATCCCTTTTACCCCTATATGGAACGGCGCCTGATCGAATTTCTCCGTCTGGCGGGGTCAGACGGAGAATAGCGAAACACAGCGTTTGACGTCTGATGGAAAGCATTACCCTAAGATATTTGCAATTTCCGATGCTTCATGGGTTCCCCATGGGCTACGCGGGGAAAAACATATCCGATCTTCGGTTCCAATTTGGGGATTGTCATTTGTATTTTCCATCGATTTTGTGATAAGGAGTCTGAGGCGTATCAAGTATCTCTGCGCGTTCCCGTGGGCCAAGGTCGAAGCCGTTCAAAGGACGTGTCGACGATACCGAAAATCTTGCCAAGGAGACCCTATGAATATTTTAAAAGCGGTGCTCAAGCACGAAGTCTTTCCCGCCCTCGGCTGTACGGAACCCATCGCCGTCGCCTATGCGGCGGGTCTGGCCGGCGACCAGCTGGACGCCGACTTCGAGGAGATGACCATTGCAGTGGATCCCGGGGTGTATAAAAATGGTCTGGCCGTCCACGTCCCGAACGCGGACGGCGAGCGAGGGAACCTGATCGCCGGAGTCTTGGGCGCCCTGATCCGTCGACCGGACTTGAAAATGGAAATCCTCAAGGCCGTCGATCCGGCCCAGATTCCCCTTGCTCGAAGTCTCATCGAGTCGGGTAACGCACGGATTCTTTGCCATCGGCAAGCAAACGGCATGCACATTGACGTCCGGGTCCGGCGGGGATCGGAAACCGCCCGAGCTGTTATCCGCCATCGACATACCAATTTGGTTCTTTTGGAAAAGAACGGTCGACCCGTGTTTCAGGGGGACGACAAAACGGACCTGCAGGTCTTATCCGACTATCAGTCGACCCTCAGCCGGCTGCGGATCGTCGATCTGATCCGGGCGGCAGAAAATATCGACGACGCGGATCGACACTATCTTCGGGAAGGCGTCGAAATGAACCTGAAGATGGCCGAGGCGGGAAAAGATTTGAAAAAAGTCGGCCACTACCTGTCGGATCTGATACAGAAGGGGTTTTTCCAGGACGACATTCTCTCTACGAGCAAGATTATGACCAGCTCTGCCGCCGATGCCAGAATGGCGGGGCTGAACCATCCGGTCATGGCCAGCGGCGGCAGCGGCAATCAGGGTATTGTGGCCATTCTGGTGCCCTACCATGTGGGACAGCACTTCGATATACCCGAGGACCGGATTATCGAGAGCATCGCCCTGTCTCATTTGCTCAACAGCTATGTCAAATGCTTCACCGGGAGCCTGTCGCCCATCTGCGGCTGCGCCATTGCCGCGGGAGTGGGGGCCTCTGGGGCCATCGTTTATCAGCAGAGCGGTGCCCATATGGACAGGATCACCCTGGCCATTAACAACATTGTCAGCGATCTGGGCGGAATGCTCTGTGACGGGGCCAAGGGCGGTTGTGCCCTGAAAGTCGCAAGTGCCACGGATTCGGCCATTCGATCGGCCTATATGGCTCTCAACGACTTCGGCATCACCGCCGTTGAGGGGTTTGTCGGCAAGACCGCCGAACAGACAATTTACAATCTGGCCCGAATCAGTGAGATCGGTATGGCCAAGGCAGATGATGTGATGCTCGACATCATGACCGAAAAGATTTCATCGGTTCCGGAGACCGATGTCTCCTGAACCGGATTTCTCATCGGCCGGGATCACCGGGAAAAGACCCAGGAGAATCCCTTGAAGGATAAACGCCAAAAGTTATCCATGCTCCCTCGAACCGGCACCCTGGGAACGTTCTCCGGCGTGTTTACGCCAAGCGTGTTGACCATTCTGGGTATTATCCTTTTCCTCAGATTGGGGTATGTGGTGGGGAACGCAGGCTTCGGCCGCGCCCTAATTATCATCGGTTTGGCCAATGTTATCTCGGTTCTGACCAGCATCTCTCTCTCGGCAATCGCCACCAATCTGAAAGTCAAGGGCGGCGGAGATTACTATCTGATCTCCCGCACCTTGGGCCTCGAATTCGGGGGGGCCATCGGGCTGGTTCTTTTCCTGGCACAGTCTGTTTCCATCGCATTTTACTGCATCGGATTCGGTGAAGCCGTCAACAGCTTGCTGCAGGGGGGAAGTGTCGTTTTAAGTCCCCGAATAATTGCCTTTGCTGCGGTTTCATTTCTGTTCATTTTTGCCTGGCTGGGCACTGACTGGGCCACCCGTTTTCAATACGTGGTCATGACGCTTCTGGTGGCAGCCCTTTTGTCCTTTTTTGTGGGCGGCATTCCCCAATGGGACGGTGCTGTGCTGGTCCAAAACTGGAAGGCACCTGCTGAAGCCTCTGATTTTTGGGTGCTTTTTGCCATTTTTTTCCCCGCGGTTACCGGTTTTACCCAGGGGGTCAGCATGTCCGGCGACCTGAAAGATCCGGGTCGAAGCCTTCCCCTCGGAACGTTTCTGGCAGTGGGGGTGTCGATTCTGGTTTACTTCGGCGTGGCCGTGGTATTCGCAGGGGTGCTGCCCAATTCGGTGCTTGGGATCGATACCCATGCCATGAAACGCGTTGCCTATATTAAGCCGTTGATCGATGCCGGCGTCATCGCAGCAACCCTGTCATCGGCCATGGCCTCGTTTCTCGGCGCGCCCCGCATTCTCCAGTCTCTGGCTGCAGACCGCATTTTTTCTTTGCTCAATCCTTTTGCCAAAGGAACCGGGGCAACTTCGAATCCGCGCCGGGGGGTTCTGCTTTCGGGCGGCATTGCCGTTCTCACCATCTCACTGGGGAACCTAAATCTAATTGCTCCGGTGGTGTCCATGTTTTTTCTCCTGTCCTACGGATTGATGAATTACGCCACTTACTATGAGGCGCGTGCTGCAAGCCCCTCTTTCCGGCCGAGGTTCAAATGGTTCGATCTCCGTCTGAGCCTGCTGGGATTTCTGGCCTGTCTGGTTACCATGATGGCCATCGATCTCAAAACCGGTATCATTGCGGTATCCATCCTGTTTGCCATTTTCCAGTATTTGAAGCGAACGGCAGGTCCTGCACGCTGGGCGGACAGCCGGCGAGCCTATTACCTCCAGCGTATCCGAGAAAATATTTTCGCAGCATCGGCTGAACCGGAACACCCGAGAGACTGGCGTCCCCAGATACTGGCATTTTCCAATGATCTGGAACGGAGATCCCGGCTGCTCCGGTTTGCGTCATGGATCGAAGGCCGCAGCGGCATAACTACGGTTGTTCGAATCCTCGAAGGGGCCGGGGCTAAAATCTACAGGGACCGCATCGATGCTGAAAACGAGCTTCGAAGGGATATTCAGGAATCCGGTGTGTCGGCATTCCCGTTGGTCATGGTAACACCTGAAATTGAGGCCGGTTTGAATTCACTGCTCCAGGGTTTCGGCATCGGTCCTGTGAAGGCCAATACCATTTTGTCCAATTGGCTCAACCCTGAGGCATCGGATCTCCACGGATTCAGAAAATATTTGTTCGGAAGACACCTGCGGACCGTCCATCGGCTCGGCTGCAACATCGTCATCCTCTATACCGATGAAAAACGATGGACGGCTTTGATGGAGAGATCCGCGGGAACAAACCGGATAGACGTCTGGTGGCGAGGGGACGCTACCAGCCGTCTGATGCTTTTGTTTGCCTATCTGATGACCCGCAGTGAACCCTGGGACGAAGCAGCCATACGAGTTCTTGCGATCAATTATGAAAACGATTCGCCGGAGAATATTGAGGACCTCGCCGATACGCTGAACGAGGTGCGAATCGAAGCAGAGCCGAAAATCATCCCGGAGGCCGACATTCAAAAAATAACAGAGATTTCCACAGACGCTTCAATGATTTTTTTGCCATTCCGTTTTTGGGATAATCAGATCATCGGGCCCGTGGACGTCCGCGTTGAAGAACTTCTACCCCGGCTGCCCACCGCTGCGCTGGTGCTTGCCGCAGAAGACATCGACCTGCAGGCCGAACCCGAAGCAGGAACTGCCGGTGAGATGGCGGCTGCACGGGATGCTCACGATGATGCCGATAAAAAGGCCAGAGAGGCCCAAAAAGACGCCGAAAATGCGCTCAGGGTCGCAGAAGCGGCCAAAGAAAAAATTCGGGTGTTCGACGAGACCAGGGCATCGGATGATAAACCGGAAGAACTGACCCGATTGGAGGCCGGAGCCAAAAAAGCAGAAATGGAATCGGAAAAAGCCTACCGGAGAGCTGCAAAAGCCGAGGCCAAAGCCCAGGATGCAGGCAAAAATGCAGCGGATCTGGGCGTTGAGGCAGATACCGACGATCGTCAATAACCAGCCCTAAAGGGGGCCGAATACGTGGGCCAGTCAATTTCCAATGGCAAATGTCAAAACCCAAAACTCAATTGAATGTCAAATGACGAATGGTTTCAAACCAGGGCTTCGATCATCCCGGTTCAATCTGCTTAAAGGAGACAATTATGTTCGGTGAAAAAGAAGTCAATGATGTCGACTTGTCGGTGAATGAAAACAATCTTTACCAGGAAGAGTTCTTTACCGATTTCGATATGGCATCCATCCGGCGGATGACGCCGGTCAAACCCAATGGCTTGAGAGATAAAAGCCGCAAATTGGTTTTTGTGGGGAATCTCAATTTGATGACCCCCCAGGGACCCCTTCCGATTCAGGCTGCCATTGACGCAAGAAACCTTAAAGAAGCCATAGAAAGATATCCGGAGGCCATGAAACACGCTTTGGGGGAAATGCAGGAGAAAATCAAAAAGCTTCAGCAAGAAAAAGAATCCAAAATCATCGTTCCCTGACCTTTTGCGCCAATCCGCTATCGTATGAAAAAAGCCCGTGCGCTTTTTTAAAGTGCTGTCTTATTCTGGAAAAATCTTGCCTGGGTTGAGGACCATATTCGGGTCAAAAACGTTTTTTATTTCGGTCTGAAGCCGGATACTTTCCGCTGAAAGTTCCATGGGTAAATACCGCTTTTTTGCCTCACCGATGCCGTGTTCCCCGGAAATTGTTCCGCCCATCTGGATCACCCGGGACAGTATGTTCCGGACGCCTTTTTCCACGCGGGTCATATTATCCCGGCTTTGAGCCGTGATGTTCAGATGGATGTTACCGTCTCCTGCATGCCCGAAGGCGTAAATTTCAAGGCCGTATTCAGCTTCGAACTTCGGAAGTTCAGCCACAAGGGCCGGAATTTTTCCCAGGGGAACTGCCACATCTTCGGGGATATAAAGGGCGGAATTATCGTGAATTCGCAGGGAAACCTGGCGACGCATCTCCCATATTCGCTCCCGTTCTTCATTGTCGGGAGCGGGGAGAAGATGTGTTGCACCGACGTTCTCGCAGATTTTTCCGATCACATCGATTTCATGCTTGATCTGATTCGGAGCACCGTCAATCTCGATGATCAACAGGGTGGATTTTTCTCCCGGCACCTTGAATGGTAAAAGATCGTTCACCAGAGAAAGGCATTTGGCATCCAAGAACTCTATGGCCGACGGCAGATGGCCACTGGTCAGTATTTTGGTTACGGCCCGCATGGCGAGGGGCAGGTCGTTAAACACAGCCGACGTGGCGGCCACGGCTTCCGGGAACGGAATCAGCTTTAGAATCAGACCGGTGATAATTCCTAACGTTCCTTCGGAACCGGCAAACAGTTGCGTCAGGTCGTACCCCACCACACCCTTACGGGTCCGGGTCCCGGTCTTTATGAGCCGCCCGCTGGGGAGGACCACTTCGAGGCCGAGAACGTAGTCCTTTGTGGTGCCGTACTTGAGACAGGAAGGTCCGCCCGCATTGGTGGCCACGTTGCCGCCGATGGTACTCTGATCCATGCCGGCCGGATCCGGCGGGAAAAAAAGCCCTTTGTTCCGGGCCGCATCCCGAAGGGCTTTCGTAAGGGTTCCCGGCTGCACTTCCGCAACGAGGTCTTCGGTGTGCACGGAATGGATGCGGTTCATATTTTCCAGCGACAGGACCACACCTCCCCGTACCGGCAGGCAACCTCCGGCAAGACCGGATCCGCCGCCCCGGGGAGTTACCGGAAACCTGTATTCATTGGCAAGACGCATCAGCCGCCGGATCTGACGGGTTTCTTTTACCCGGATGACCATCTCGGGCGTGTAACGGAGTTCGGAAGAGTCTGGCGTTAAAAATTGCAAGCTGTTTGAGGGCGTTAGCCCGAGTTCTTGCAATTTAGCCAGGCGAGTCATGAATCCCAAAATTGCTTGCGGAGCGAACAAAAACAGACTTTTTACGAGTTCATGATCCTTTAGGCCTGCCCAAAACCCGGAATCTTGTACTTTTTCTCGAGTTTTTGAAGCATAAACGAGGCCATGGTCACAAGTACCAGGTAATAAAAGCCGAGGAAAAGGAAAACCTCGGTATACCGGAACGTTCGGGTGGCGATAATTTTGCCTTCACCGGTCAGTTCAATACACGTGATGATGTATGCCAGAGACGAATACTTAATCAAGTATATGATTTCGTTGCTGCAGCCGGGGAGGGCCCGTCGAATCGCCTGGGGCACGATGATGTAGCACATGGTTTTAAAGGTGGAAAACCCCATGGATTGGGCCGCCAGGAGTTGACCTTTTTTTATGGATAAAAGGCCGCCCCGGATATATTCGGAATGGTACGCGCTGCTGCACAGGATAAAACCGGTGACGGCCGCCCAATACGCATTCAGGTAAATGCCGAGATTCGGCAGGCCGAAATAGAGTATAAACAGCTGAACCAGCAAGGGGGTCCCTCGAAAAACGGCGGCATACCCGTTGGCAACCCTTCGGATGGCCGGAGGGCCATAGGTCCGTAGGGTTCCGATCACAATTCCGAAGATCAGCCCAAACGTTCCGGCTGGAACGATCAGCTTGACGCTCATGACGAGTCCCCGATTGAGTGCCGGGATCAACTGGGTCGTAAAAAAGGCCGTTTCCAATTAATTACCCTTTCTCTTCACATAAATCATCGAGCCGGGAACAGAAGTCCTTGGATCGGGTACATGCGTCCGGGGAAAGCAGCTCTGCCGGTGTTCCCTGCTCGAGGATGATGCCGTTTTCCAAAAAAATCACTTCATGGGCCAAAGATCGTGTAAAGGCAATCTGATGGGTGGCCAAAATCATGGTCATGCCCCCATGAGCCAAATCCCGGATGACCGATAGAACTTCGCCGATCAGTTCCGGATCCAGGGCTGAGGTGGGTTCATCCAGAAGCATAATTTTTGGATCCATGGCAAGGGCTCTGGCAATGGAAACCCGCTGTTTCTGACCGCCGGACAGCTCAGCCGGGTAAAGATTGATTTTGTCTTCCAGGCCCACCCGTTCGAGTTCGGCCATGGCCCGATCCCTGGCCTCGGGCCGGCGCATCTTTTTAACCTTCCGCAGCGCAATGGCGACATTCTCCAGAGCATCCAGGTGGTCAAAAAGGTTGAAGTCCTGAAAAATCATGCCGACCTGCTGTCGAAATGCATAGAGATCGCGCTTGCGGCGGTTTTGAATTTCAACGCCGTCCAGCCACACCCGCCCGCTGTCCGGGGGAAGGAGGAAGTTGATACACTGGAGAAGGGTGCTTTTACCGGCCCCCGATGGCCCGATAAGCACCTTTAGCTCCCCCTTTTTGAGACTCAAGGATACGGATTTGAGGATCTCCTTTCCCCCGAGGGTTTTTGAGATATTTTCTATACGCAGTATCGGTTTTTCTTGGGTCATTGTCGTCGCTTCCTTAGTGAGCATAGCCGGGTATCCGGACTTTTTCTTCAAGTTTTAAAAGCGCCCGAACGCCCAGCCAGGTCAGAATGAAATAGAGGCATCCGGCCGTGATGTAAAGCGGCAGGTGGTGATACGTCCGTGAGGCGACAAAATGACTGCGCGCCATGATTTCAGAGGTTCCCAGGACAAACGCTAGGGCGGAATCCTTGAGGATAATGGAATATTCATTGGACCAGGCGGGTATGGAGAACCTTAGGGCCTGGGGCAGAATAATGGAGATTATGGCCGTCAAATCGCTCATTCCCAGAGCTTTTGCAGCTTGAAACTGGCCCCGGGGTAACGAAAGCATCGCTCCCCTGAAAATTTGAGACTGATAGGCCGCGGTGGTCATGCCCAGGACCAGTATGGATGCGGCAAATGCGCTCAGATTAAGGCCGATGAGGGCGAACAATCCGAAATAAAAAAGGAACAGAAGAACCAATACCGGTACTCCCCTGAAAAACCAGACGTAAAATCCCACGGCCCAGCGGACGGCACGATTTCCATAAATCTGGCCCACGGCCATGTGAATACCGATGATCAAACCGATCCCCATGGCACCGATGACGATTCCTACGGTGACCAGCGCTCCCTCCAGCAGATAGGGGAGTGCTTCCAGAATGGCGGAGAGTGTATCAAACATCTTAGAATAGTTCGACCTTCAAAAAAACGGAAGGCGCAGGTTAACCCCACGCCTTCCAAATATGGTCTTCCTCGTCAAGGGGGCATGTGGACCCGCTATTTTCTGAGGTATTTTTTAACCAATTCATCCCAATAGGGATCTGCCATGAGCATTTTCAGCCCTTTGTTGAGCGTATCGAGCAGTTCCGTATCCTGTTTGCGAACCGCATAGCCGAAATTTTCCTCATGCATGCCGAAGGTGCCGAGGAGCTTGACCGGTTTTTTAGCGGCAGCGTCTTCAGCCGGCGCGTCATCCATTGCAGCTGCGGAAATACGGCCGTTCAGAACATCTTCAACCGCCATCGGCGCGGAGTCATAATATATCAGTTCAAAATTCCAGCCTTTTTTGGCCGCAGTGTCTTTAAGCCATTCCGCTTCGCTGGTTCCTCGCTGAACGTAATGCTCATGCCCGAAGCAACAAAATCGATCTTTTTGGCCACCAGGTTGGGAATGATTCCGTCCCAGTCCATGGGCTGATGTTTGACCGTAAACCCCATTTTCTTTGCAATCCAGTTGACCGCGTCAATATCAAAGCCGCCCGGGGTGCCTGCTTTGTCCACATAGGCAAACGGCGGGAAGTTGGCATCAATGCCGTTGATAAGTTCCTTGGCGCAGACAGTGCCGCTAGAAATCATAAAAAGTGCCAAAACAACTGCCAAGAACAACGAAAGTTTTTTAACCATGTTTCCGACCTCCTGATGATTTGAATTTACGTTTTGACCCGCCTTCGGTCATCTATAACCATCCATAATAAATCTCAAAGTTTCTGAAGTCGATTCAATCCCGAAAAATCCTGTCAGGCGGATTCACTATTGACGGCTTCGTAAAAAGTCTTTTGTGAGCGACATCGAGCAAAATCAGACTTTTTACGAGTTCATCGCCTATTGTCTTTTACATTTCCGCTCGATAACAGTTGAGATGCCGGCTGTCAAGAGCTATCCATACAAATGGGGCGCCGCAGTCGAGTCTCTGAAAAGGGCAAACGCTTTTTTGCCATCGGCTTTGAATCATTTGGAAAAAATTATCAAGTTCCGATCCAAGCGGAACATTATAGGGGGTCGATGTGCTCATCGATCACGGTCTCGAGCTCTCCCATGGGAATTCGATCCACGGATGCATTACCGATTTTATTGAGCCAAACGAAATATATACGGTCCCCCTGGCGTTTTTTATCTTTTTTCAGGGCATCGAGCACCATTTTTCTGTCCGCTTTAATCCGGGTGGGCAACCTTAGGTTTCGGAGAAGATTTTTGATCCTTTCGGCATCGTTGGCCGGTAGGAACCCTCTTTTTACTGAGAGTGCCGAAGCGATGACCATACCGGCACTGACAGCCTCTCCGTGGAGAACACCGGTTGTTTTTTCAATGGCATGTCCGAAGGTATGTCCAAAATTGAGCTTCCGGCGCTCCCCTTTTTCCAATTCATCCCGGTTGACGATTCCGGACTTAATGACAATGGACTCATACACCAGTCTTTCAACGACGCCCATATCCAAGGCCAAAGCTTTTTGATACTGTTCTTCAAGATATGTAAAGAAATCCGCGTCTCCAATGGCGGCATGTTTTACAATTTCCGCCAGACCGCATAGGACCTCCTTTTTGCGCAGCGTCTTCAAGAGATTCAGATCGCAGATCACAAATTCGGGCTGGCTGAAAACGCCGATCATATTTTTATACCCCTTGAAGTTGACACCGTTTTTCCCGCCGACACTGGCGTCAACCTGTGAGAGAAGGGTTGAGGAGACAAAGCCGAATCGTACGCCCCGGAGATAGATCGATGCAACGAACCCAGTGATATCACAGACAATTCCGCCTCCGATTCCGACAATAAACGTTGAGCGGTCAGCCCCGAGCGCCACGAGTTCTTCACAGATATATTCCACCGTATGAAGGGTTTTTATCTTCTCACCGGTTTCCACGGTTATAACGGGGTGGGGCGGAAATTTATGTCCATAAAAATTCTTAACGTTGATATCTGTGATAATCACCACATTTTCCGGGGGAATGTATTTGTCCAGATGTTCCAATGTTTCACCGACCCGTATGACCGAGCTGCCGGTGTCTCCATGAATTTCAAAGGTTTTCATTGTGTGCTCCCGGTGTTTAAATGCCGGAGATTTTCCGTGCAGGATTATTTATTAATAATTTTCTTAAACTTTTACAGAATCTTGCAAAAATCGCAACACCTAATCGAACACGCATCATTTTAAAAGCCATTTCAAAACCCTAAAATTTGCCAGTCCCCAAAAACAGTTCTTGACAGCCTGAACAGGGTGGAGTAGTTACGATAAAAAAGAATCCATTGGAAATTTTATCGATGAAAAAATATTCTATTAGCAAATTGCAAAAAACATTCGGACGTTTCTTTTTTAGTTTTAGAAGCGTCCATCCGGATCGATAACACTTAACGTTACGATGCCCCGGATGGACCTGAGCCGGTCCGTCCGGGGTTTATTTTTTTAAAGCCCCGGGGAATAAATTCTCGGGGCTTTTTTTTTGAAACGGCTTCTGGAAGGTTTCCATTTTTAAAAATTAAATTTTCATAACCAGTTCGATTACTAACAAAAAAAGGAGGCAGATCATGATTCTCGTGCTTGAAAAGGGGATCACCCAAGATCAAAAGAAAAACGTTCGGAGTATACTTTTCAGCGAGGGGTATATTGTCCGGGAAATGTCTGAGGCCGGTCAAAATGTCATCGGTGCCGTGGGCCAAGGCAGTAAAGAGACCGAATTTTTCGAAAAGCTTCCCGGCGTCTCCCGGGTGATACCGATCTCCACATCGTTTAAGCTGGTGAGCCGGCAGATGCATACGGAGAATACAACGGTTCAGGTCGGGAATGTGGCGGTGGGTGGAGAGCGAATTACAATTATTGCAGGACCCTGTGCCATAGAGAGCAGGGATCAGGCGCTGAAAACTGCCAGGGAGGTCAAAAGATACGGTGCCGTGCTGTTTCGCGGTGGTGCGTTTAAACCGAGAACGTCTCCGTATTCGTTCCAGGGCCTGCAGGAAGAGGGGCTTAAAATCCTCGCTGAAGTCAGAGCGGTTACAGGCCTTGGCGTTGTCACCGAAATTACCTCGCCGGCCCAGGCGGACATGATGATGAAGTATGTGGACGTTGTTCAGATCGGGGCCCGGAACATGCAGAACTTCGAACTCTTAAAATGCGTGGGGCGCATCGGAAAGCCGGTGGTACTGAAAAGAGGGCTCTCCTCCACCATCGAGGAATGGCTCATGTCTGCGGAGTACATCCTTTCAGAGGGGAACGACAACGTTATTTTGTGTGAACGGGGAATTCGAACCTTTGAACCCTATACCCGCAATACCCTTGATCTTTCTGCAATTCCCGTGGTCAAGACCCTGACCCATTTGCCGGTGATTGTCGATCCCAGCCACGCCACCGGCATCCGTGAAAAGGTCATTCCCATGGCCCGTGCCGCCATCGCCGCCGGTGCGGACGGTTTGATGATCGAAGTGCATCACGACCCGGATCAGGCCCTTTCCGACGGCCCCCAGAGCCTTTATCCAAAGCAGTTCGGTCAACTGACCCGGGACATTTATGTGATCGCACCGGTGGTGGGCAAACAGCTCGATTTTGACTATCTGGATAAGGCCAAAGCCGTCGATCATTTAAGTAAAACCAACGGGACCGGGAAACAGAAGGCTGCTTTTTTGGGTGAAATCGGAACGTTCAGTCATAAAGCCAGTACCCAGTATTTCGGGAATCAGGTGACTGCCGTGCCCGCACCTTCGTTCAAATCAATTTTCGAGTCGGTTAAGAACGGGGATGTGGATTTCGGCGTGGTCCCCGTGGAGAACTCTCTTTCGGGCAGCATACATGAAAACTACGATCTTCTGCTGGAATATAATTTAAGGATTGTCGGCGAGATCACGCTCCGCATCATACACCACTTGGTGGGCCATCCGGAGGCAAAGATCGATACGATCCGCCGGGTCTTTTCACCGCCTATAATCTTCCAGCAGTGCCGGCAGTTTCTCGATCAACATGCAGACTGGGAATTGATGCCGGTCAAGGACACCGCCGGAGCCGTCAAAGCCATCAGTGAAAAAGCAAATTCTGCCGATGTAGCCATTGCCAGTAAAGAGGCGGCTAAAATTCACGGTATGACGGTCATCGAGGAAGGGATCGAGACCAATCCGCGGAACTACACCCGTTTTGTGGTGATCGGCAGCGAGCCCTTCGAAAAAGGGCCCAAACGCAAATCGTCTCTCATCTTTTCAACGGGCAATCAGCCGGGCGCCCTTTACGAAGTTTTGAAAATATATTCTGAAAACGGCATCAACCTGGTGAAGCTGGAATCACGGCCCATCCATGGGAAACCGTGGGAGTACATGTTTTATGTAGATCTTGAAGCGGATGTCGAGTCGGAAGCATTCAAACCGATACTCGAAATGCTCAAAGCTAAAACAGACTATCTGATGATTCTGGGCAGTTATTGAGGCTGTTCTTTTAAGAACGATCCGCCGTTGGGAACTCCGGGGAGCTTCAATTCCAATTCCGGGTTGACAATCTTCGGGTCGGCGGTTAGAATTTTTCTTCATGATTGTTTAGAATCTTCATCAATGAAAGGAGAAAGCTATGAAACGAAAAGCGACTTACACATTGCGAGTTACCCGGAGAGAGTCCCTTCATGTTCACGATGAGTACGACCACCAACTGATGCTGGTGGAAATGGAAGGTCGTCCCCTTCACTATGAAGTGGGCGTTGCCGGTGAATTTGTCTCCCGCCGCAGCGTAAACTTTCATGACCGCGTTGTCGGCAGTGGGCATATGCAGGGCTATGCCGTCACCAACTTTCAATATGGTTCGGTTTACAGCCGTTTTGAAGGTCATCGTGACGGGGAAAGCAAAGTCACCAAAGGTACCTGGGAAACCTATAAAGGAACGGGCAAGCTGGACAACGTCAAAGGAAAGGGTGAGTTTAACGTGACTTCCGGGGATGCGCCGGGCGAATTCATTCTCGAAATGGAAGGCAACTATGAATTATAACTAGAGCCGATTTCGGAATCGCCAAACAACAAACCAAAGCCGGATTAGCCTCCGGCTTTTTTTATGGCCATGTGTTCACGGGCAAGTTCGGTATAATGTCGGGCTGTTTTTTTGCGGTTCTCCACCGTCGATTCTGAAAGCTCTTTTTTCATTAAAGCCGGTACGCCGGCCACCAGATGAAAGGGCCCGACCACCTGTCCGTGCTTGACCACTGAAGCGGCTGCAACCACCGACCCGGTTTTGATCCATGCATGGCTGAGTACCACCGCATTGATGCCGATAAGACAATTGTCTTCCACGGTGCACCCGTGAACAACGGCGTTATGCCCCACCGTTACACCGTTGCCAATCACTGCGGGGGCGTCGTAATCCGTGTGGATGGTGCAGTTGTCCTGGATATTGGTGCCTTCTCCCACGGTTATGGAGGCCATATCCCCCCTTAAAACAGTGCCGTACCATATATTGGCATTCTCTTTTATTTCGACCTTCCCGATAACCATGGCCGTGGGCGCAATAAAAACATTTTTTCCGATTTTCGGTTTATGGCCATTATATTCAAGTATTATAATATTTCTCCCAGTTTGTTTGCGATCAATTAGGGTTATATTTTAAAGCTTTCGGTCATCCCGGCATGCTCTTTTCGAAGCTTGGGCTTTTCTATCTTTCCGGTGGGGTTGCGGGGCACCGGGCCGAAAATGATCCTCCGGGGTCTTTTGTATCTGGGCATTTTATTGCAAAAATCGTTGATTTCGTCCTTGGTGAGTGTCTGATCCGGTTTAACCTGGATCACGGCCGTGGCGATTTCACCCAGCCGGAGGCTGGGAAGACCTATGACCGCCACATCGTGAATTTTAGGATGACCCTGGAGAAAATCTTCGATTTCCACCGGATAAATATTTTCTCCGCCGGTGATGATCACATCTTTTTTCCGATCCACCAACCAGATGAAACCGTCTTCGTCCTGCCGGGCCACATCGCCGGTGAGAAGCCAGTCGTCGATCAGCGCTTCTCGGGTCGCCTCCGGATTTCTATAATACCCTGTCATAACACCGGGTCCTTTGACAATCAACTCGCCGGGTTGTCCCTGAACAACGGGATTCAACCCATCGTCAACGATGTTGATCTCCCAGTCGAAACCCGGTTTTCCGATGGCGCCGACCTTGTGCATATTCTCCATTCCCAGATGGACGCATCCGGGTCCGGTACACTCGGTGAGGCCATAGTTGGTATCGTACTGGTGATAGGGAAAAATTTTCTTCCATTCCTTGATCAAACTGGGCGGCACGGGCTGGGCACCGATGTGCATCAGGCGCCATTGATCCAGATGGTAGTCTTCGAGCTTGATTTCTCCGGTCTGGACGGCAAAAAGGATATCGAGCGCCCATGGAACCAGAAGCCAGACCACCGTCACCTTTTCCTCGGAAACGGCTTCCAATATCCACTCGGGTTCAACCCCTTTAAGAATGACACTCCGGGCACCGACAATGAAATTGCCGAACCAGTGCATTTTTGCGCCGGTGTGATACAGAGGCGGAATGCACAGGAAATTGTCTTCGTGGGTCTGGTTGTGATGTCGATTTTCCACAAAGCAGGCGAATTCAAGATTTCTGTGGGTCAAAAGAGTTGCCTTGGGCGTGCCGGTGGTGCCCGAAGTAAAGTACAAGGCAGCTTCATCGGTAATTTTTATTTCTACGTTCGGCGCAATTGGGGATTGAGCTTCAAGGATTTTTTCATAGGATTCCGCATACGCGGGTTTTTTTACCTCCGGCCCCACAAAGATATAGGTCCCTATGAATCTGTCCAGGTCTTCCTTGATGGCGTCGATACGCTCGATAAATTCTTCACCCAATATCATGGCCTTGGGCTCGGCGACGTTAGCGCAGTGTCGGATGATTTCCGCTTCAAATCGAAAATTGAGCGGAACCGCCCATGCGCCGGTTCGGAGTATCCCAAAATAGATGGGCAGCCATTCGATACAGTTGGTCATTAAATGGACCACCCGGTCACCCTTTGAAATCCCCCGGGATATCAGGGCCTGTGCAACCTGATTGGCCTGATGGTCAAAGTCTTTCCAGGTGATGTCCTGACGCCGGTTTTTAGCCGGTTCTCTTTCTATGAGTGCCGTTTCAAGGCCATACATGCGCGCATTTCGAGCCAGTATCTCGGTAATCAGCATAGAGAATTCCTTTCGAGTAACACTTTTTTCAAGAACCGATATCAAACTCGCATAAAATGGTCAAGGTGAACAAAATGATCTCACAGAGTTAACATATTTGATTTCGGTACAGCGAAGCGACAGCGTGTTTCTCTCTATTGGAATTCAAATGCGTTTGCCCTGGGCCGGCGGGGCATAACCTGTTGACAAAATAATAATTTTTGTTCAAAATAAACCATACGGCTTGTTAGATGTTTTGTTATGATGGAAACGCCCGAGGTGAAGGACGGGTTTGAGCCTTGACCTTCAAAACCTATTGGACATGATGATCGGCGGGCAGGTCACCATTGAAATGATGGCGTGTGATTGAAGAGGATAACAGCGTATGGCCAGGTTGAAAATACTTGCACCCGGCAGCACGAAGCATGCCAGGACCCAGGCGCGGGGAAAGTTGTTCGAAGGACTGGTGTATCAAGTGCTGGACCATTACGGATATCGTGTCGACCGTCTTTTTCATGCAGACTACCCTGGAATGGAAATCGAGGTAGAGGGAACGCATACGACCACAGGCGTTCCATTTTATGCGGATTGCACGTTTTGTGAAACACCGGTGTCTGCTCCCTACCTTCAGGCATTTTACGGCAAGTACATGGCAAGATGGCATCAAGAAAAACGATGTCACGGACTTTTTATCGCACTCCCCGGCATCGACAGCTCTGCCGGAGAATTTTATCGAAACTATATAGCGAAGAATTCAGACGTTACCGCAGTTCTATATGAAGAAGACGCGGTTCTGAAAGCAGTTTCAGCGTCTCCGGGGGTAGCCGGTCCGGACGCCCATGCAAAACATGTTCTCCGGAATATGGGAACTTCCGGCGATCCTTTTCTCTTTTACACGGGAAAAAGCGTGTTCTGGGCCTGGATCATCACATCTGAAGGCAAAGAAAATCGAAACAGACTGGCGCTTTTTGACAAAACCGGTTCTTTGGTATCCGATCCGTCGGTCCTCGGTTATCTCACGGAGCTGTATCCGAAACTCGCCGATTTTGATCCGATTGTACGTGAAGAGACCGTTGTTCTGCAGCCCGGCCTGTTTCAAGATGCCGATGAAATTGTCGAGGTCCGGGGGGGACCGGAATGCTTTGCGTACCAATACCCTGCATCCCCCGGTGACTTTGTGGGAAGAAAGCCTTTGCTCAAAGCACTCGATGCCTTTGCAAAAAAAGTAACCCATAAAGAAACATCCCATCGCGGTGTTCTTTTCGAAGGTCCATCCGGCTGGGGGAAAAGTTCATTGGTTCTGGCAAGTGTTGCCCGGCTGGAGAAAATGGCGCACTTTGCCGTTGCCATAGATTCCCGAACCGCCGCATCGCCCAATTTCATTCCGCGTTTAATACACGATACCATCGAGAAGTACGGAGACTTCGGAGGCATGCTCCCCCAAGGGGACCGATCCAAATGGATGACCGTCGGTGACCGTGGGATCGGGTCGATTCTTGAGATGGGGAAAGTACTTGAATCCAATGGCAAACTGCTGTTCATTTTCTTGGATCAGTTTGACCCCTGTTTCTCTTTGCCCGAGGTGATTGAACCTATAAAAGATCTGTTCCTTAAAATATGCCGTGAACAGACGAATATCGTTCTGGGATTTTCGTGGAACAAGGATCTTGTTTCAGCGGCCCATGGATTATACGGTGAATTGGGTGATGCTGTTACGGATAACAGTCAAAAAATGATCCTGAACAGTTTCTCCGGCGCCGAAACCGATGCATTGTTGAAAAAACTGAGCGATGAATTGAATGAAACCTTAATCGGAGACCTCCGATGGTTCCTGATGGAGTTTTCACAAGGATATCCCTGGCTGCTGAAAATGCTCTGCTTTCATGTTAAGGTGGCCCGGCAGTCCGGGATTCCACAGGACGATATTGCCGGGAATCTTTTGAGTGTCCAGGAACTTTTCCAGCATGACCTGGAGAAGCTGTCGGATAAAGGGCGCGTTTCTCTGAGCCATATTGCCAAATTTGCGCCCATGCGTCCAACAGAATCGCCGGGCAACCTCGACGCTCAAGTTGTACAAAATTTAATCGACCAGAGGTTGGTCTTAAAAATCGGCAATACTGTGGACGTCTCCGGAGAGGTCTTCCGAAATTATCTCAACAGCGGCAAGCTGCCGTTTCATGACAACCCCATCCTTGGGGCCGGCGTCAGGGATGTTGTTGACGCTGCCAAGATCCTGCATGCAGCCGGCGGTTCGCTGGATATTTCCGAATTAAGAGGACGGACCGGTCTGTCCGGGCCGCCGTTTTACCGGGTTGCAAAAGGTTTGGATCTGCTTGGACTCGTTAGATTCAGCAAGAGGGCGGCAACCCTGGAAGTGGAGTTGCCGGCTCCGCACCATGATATGGAGGCGTCGTTGAGAAAGCATTTGCAAGACAGGCTCCGGGGCAACCGTCTGGTTCGCGGTCTTTTAAAAATTTTGAAGGAAAAAAACACCCTGACAATGGATGACGTATCTGCTCGGTTCGAGATTTCGGTGCCCTACAGATCCGTTGCCGGTAAAGCCGGTTTGAAATATGTCCGCATTCTGGCGGAATGGATGGATTTCGCCGATCTTGGGATTTGGGATAAAAAAAATAGAATACTCGTTTTCTTTGACCCTGCAACAGAAATCCGGGAGCGTCGCCTCCTGCTGCCCAAAAGACGTGGGTCTAAAATCCCGCAGATCCAGTATTCCCCGGTTGAAAAGGTGGCGGAAAGGCTTTTTCAGGCGCTTCAAGGGGACGGCCGGGTGGATTGGACCGGCTTTGGGAAAAATACCATTTTTAGAGCCCTGGCAACCCTGGAAGATCTGGGTTTCATCGTTCGGCGGGCGCCATTGATTAAAATGCTGCCCAGGGGACAAGAATTCGTGCAGAACAGAGACAAGCGTCCCGCGCTGTTTGCAGAAGGGGCCTTGCAGATGCCTTCGTTTTCAATTTTCATGGAACTACTTGAATCCCATCGGTTTAAAGGCAATACACTTTTGGGGCTCGGTGTGGAACTCGAAGAGAAGCTCGGTACGAACTGGAAGGAGAGTACCGCCGAGAACAGTGCTAAAATTATGCTCGATTGGGCGCGTCATGCCAAACTCGCCCCGGGGGTGTTTGCCCGGATTCGAAAGGGACCCATAAAAGGATGGAAAAAAAAGGATGACCGGCAGATGGTGTTGTTTTAAACGGGTTCTATGGATCCAACGGCACCATGGCGCAGGTTTTCTTTATTAGGAGTGACGAATTTGCTTCTTTTCGACGGGATATATCGGTTGCAGCGGCAGGAAGACGCCCCTTCAAAGCTGGGTCGTAAATGGGCTTGCGCATGGCGCTTGAGGGTCATCGACTTCTCGAAAAAATATCCGGACGTTCAGCATCTTAGACCGTACGCCGTTGTGGCGACCCAGACCGGGGAAGGGATATTTAAGACAACCTGCGCCGAAAGTCTGGGAAAAAGAATATGCCGGGACTTTGATCTGAAAATCGACGAAGTCCTCTGGATCGAGCATTATCCGGACGAGCCGGCCCTGTATGCCGCCATATTTACCCCAAAGTCTTATTATGAATCTGAAATATTTTATGCCGTCGATTGGCGGCCCATCATGCCCAATGAACTGGACGTTCTCCGCCCCTTAATACCGGAAATCGAGGATTTCCAGTGTCCATAGCCCCCCCTTTTCCCTTGCCATTGGAAACCAGATGGTGGATACTATGTACCCATGCTCCCCTGGAAAAGCGTCTCGATGGGTAAATAGTATCCATGTGGATCCGGGTCCCTGAATCAAAAAAATTGTTATCCACCAGGGGATGACCGGAAACATTCACAATGGCATCAGATTTGCAATAGTGCGTACCGTAATGCCGAATAAAATTAAACATAACAGATTTTGGGCCGGTGTACCGCCGTGGATATTTATCGGCGCAGTGGTGGTTCTGTTTCCGATTTTTGCGTTTATCACCGTCCAGAACATCCACCGCCAGAATCAGAACAACACCCGCCTCTTGCTGGAAAAGGGGGCTGCCTTGATCCGGGCTTTCGAGGCAGGGACACGGACAGGTCTGGGAATGAGCCAAAACGAATTCCAGCTCCAGAGACTCCTTGCCGAGACAGCCCAGCAGCCCGACATTCTATATCTCTTGGTCACCGATGCAGACGGCAGGATCCTTGCCCACGACAACCCCAAGCATATGGGAAAATACCATGGCAAGGAGTTGGATCTTAAAAGGATTTCGCATCTTAAAACGGTTCAGTGGCGCATCGTCTCCACCCCTGGCGGGAAGAAAATATTTGAAGTGTTCAGCAGATTCTTGCCCCAGGAACGAAGCTTTAGCATGGGGCCCGGCCGCATGATGATGCATCTGTGGTTTCAACGGGGGATGGATGAAAGAATGGACGTCCCGCCGCCCACGCCGATCATCTTCGTGGGGCTCGACATGACGTCCATCGAAGAGGCCATCCGGACCGATACCCGGCATGCCGTTATCATGGGCATTATCCTCCTTTTGGTTGGATTTGCCGGCATCATTCTGCTGTTTTTGGCCCAGAGTTACCGCGCGACACGGATGTCCCTTTCCAGGATAAAAGCCTTCTCTGACAACCTGGTCGAGCATATGCCCATCGGCCTGGTCGCCACAGACGACCACCGAAGGATTACCTCCCTAAACCATGTGGCCGGAACGATTCTGGGCCTTTCCGCCGAAGCGGTCATGGGGGAAAATGCAGCGGACGTCCTGCCCGAGGATTTGTGGCAGATGCTCAAAGACCTGGATATGGAAAAAGGGGTTGTTGAAAAGGAGATAGATTGTACCGTTGGAGAAGCGGAGATGATTCCCCTTGAAATCAGCGCCACATCCCTGAGCGATGAAAACGGAACGTTTCTCGGGTATGTGCTTCTGTTCAAGGATCTCAGCGAAGTCCGTTCTTTGAGAAAAGAGATTGCACGGAGCCAGCGTCTTGCATCTGTGGGAAGACTTGCCGCCGGTGTTTCCCATGAGATACGCAACCCCTTGAGTTCCATCAAAGGGTTTGCCACATATTTCAAGGAAAGATACCATGACGTCCCGGAAAACCAGCAGATCTCCAACCTCATGATTCAGGAAGTCGACCGGTTGAACCGGGTGGTGGGCCAGCTTCATGAGTTTGCCCGGCCCATAAAAATATCGAGAAAATCGATCCCCGTCGAAGCTTTTCTAAAGGACTCTCTCAAACTCATTGAACGGCAGGCAACGGAAGCGAACATCGACATTAAAACCCGCTTTGATCCTGAAATAGACACGGCGTTTTTCGATACGGACAGGATCAACCAGGTCCTTCTGAACCTTTATCTGAACGCCATCGAGTCCATGGACAATGAAGGAACCATGACCGTCACCCTGGAAAAAAATATGAAAAAGGACGGCATCGAGATCCGGGTCTCGGATACCGGCACCGGCATCGACGAAAACGATCTTGCACATGTTTTCGATCCCTACTTTACCACCAAAGCATCCGGCACCGGTTTGGGATTGGCCATTGTTCACAATATCGTAGAGGCTCACGGCGGGGAGATAAAGGTGGAGAGCCGGTTGGGCCAGGGGACCACCGTTCGCATCTTGTTGCCCAACTGAGGCCTCTATAAGCGATCTCAAAATCTGAGCACAGATAACAGCTTGGCAGCATTTAGGTTTTACCCACTTAAGAGATGATGAACTCGTAAAAAGGCTGATTTTGCTCGATGTCGCTCACAAAAGACTTTTTACGAAGCCGTCAAGAGATGAGCTATGAAACATAAAAAAAACCTATTAATCGTTGATGACGACAGCACCCATCGCACCATGTTGCGCACCCTTATCGGAGGATGGGGATATGATGTTGTGGAGGCGGATGACGGTTCGACCGCCATCGAAGCGGTTCAGAAACGTCCTTTTGATCTGGTTCTAATGGATGTCAGAATGCTGAAGATCAGCGGCATTGAAGCCCTCGAAGAGATAAAAGCCTTCAACCCGGCCATACCGGTAACCATCATGACGGCGTATTCATCGGTTGAAACGGCAGTGGATGCTCTGAAAAAAGGTGCTTACGATTATCTCACCAAACCTCTCGATTTCGACAAACTTCGGCTGACCATAGAACGGGCCATGGAGCACACCCGCCTGAAAGAGGAAAACCGCATACTCAAAGAAAATCTCGGGAAACACTTTGACATGCAGAATATTGTGGGCCGCAGCCCTGCCATGGTGAGCCTGATGGAAACAGTGGCCCATGTGGCCCCGTCCGAAGCCACGGTAATGATCACCGGAGCGTCCGGTACGGGCAAGGAGTTGATTGCAGGAGTGATCCACTACAACAGCCCGAGAAAAGAGGGACCCTTTGTCAAGATCAATTGTGCCGCCATTACGGAAACGCTCCTGGAATCAGAGCTTTTCGGGCATGAAAAAGGATCCTTCACCGGTGCAGACCGGAGAAAAGAAGGACGTTTTATTCAGGCACACCAAGGGAGCCTGTTTCTTGACGAGGTGAGTGAAATGTCGCTGACCATGCAGGTCAAGCTGTTGCGCGTACTGCAGGAGAGAGAATTGACCCGTGTGGGGGGCGAAGACGTCATCAAGGTGGATGTCCGGGTCATTTCCGCCACCAACAGAGACCTGGTCGATCTGAGACGTAAAGGGCTGTTCCGTGAGGATCTGTACTATCGGTTGAACGTTGTCAGTCTGGAAATTCCGCTTTTGAGTGAGCGGAGAGACGATATTCCATTGCTGGCCCGGCATTTTCTCGAGATGTTTTCCGCAAAGAACAATAAAGAGATAAAGGGATTCACCCCCCGGGCCATGGATCGACTGATACGGCATGACTGGCCCGGCAATGTTCGTGAACTCATGAATGCGGTTGAAAGGGGTGTTGTGCTGACCCGAACGGACTATCTTGATGTGCAGGATTTTGCCATTGCGCAGAATGGTTCCCAGCCCCCGGCTGAAGCCGTGCCCGTTTTGGACGGAAAAGAGAGCAGCCTGTCTCTGGAGGCGGTTGAAAAGGCCGCAGTTCTGCGCATGCTGGAATCCACGGACGGCAATAAGAGCGAAACGGCAAGGCGCCTTGGCATTACACGGAAAACGCTTCATAAGAAGCTCAAAAAGTACGGGGTCATGGATTGATCCCGACGCTGCATAAACAACAGGCTTGGCTTTAGCCTATTGCTTTTAAGTATTTATTTTAGTACTTCATTTTGTTTGCCATCAATTAAGGTTGATGATCTCGTAAAAAAGTCTGATTTTGCACGCTCCGCAAGCAATTTTGGGATTCATGACCCGCCTGGCTAAATTGCAAGAACTCGGGCTAACGCCCTCAAACAGCTTGCAG
>JAAXQD010000154.1 GCA_012974475.1 Desulfobacterales bacterium | reverse complement strand
CATTAAAACTGAAAAACCATATTTCACCCGATCAGAATCATCAATATTTTTTTCATGTTTTGTATAGATTTATATTTTTGTGAATTTCATTTTATGGTATATGGACAATCTCAAAGCTCACTTGGATCCATCGGAAACGATTTTATTTACAACAGAAAACAAAAATTTTAATCTGGATGATTTTCCGAACATACACCGACTATTGCGAAGCCTACCGCCCTAAGAAGTTGAGGTTCGGGCTTTCGGCAGGGCTTCGCGGCGGGGAGTCGGCCGGTCAATATGGTGTGTGTTGCGGTTAAAGGAGAAATTTGCGGGGAACCATGCGCGTTGGTATGGGATACGATGTTCATCGATTGGTTAAAGGGCGGAAACTTGTTCTGGGGGGAGTCGTCATTCCTTTTGAAAAGGGGTTGCTCGGACATTCGGACGCCGATGTACTTATTCATGCTGTGTGTGATGCACTTTTAGGCGCTGCTGGACTCGACGATATCGGCGTGCACTTTCCGGACACGAATCCGGAGTTCAAAGATATTTCGAGTATAAAGATTCTCGAAAGAACCTATCGTTTGGTCAGGGAAAGAAACTTTAAAATCGTGAACTTGGATTCAACCGTGTTCGCTGATGCGCCAAAAATTTCTTCATATAAACAAACAATGAAAAAAAATATTGCTCAAGCAATTGAAATTGACCCGGATCGTGTTAATGTTAAGGCCACGACCTTCGAAGGTCTTGGAATGATCGGAAAAGGAGAGGGAATCGGCGCCGTATGTGTCGCCCTTATCGATTAGATATTCTTTTAATAAAACGGATGATGAAACATGGCACTTCGCATTTTCAATACATTGAACAGTAAAAAAGAACTTTTTGAACCTTTAGAGGCCGGGAAGGTCCGGATGTATGTCTGTGGTCCGACGGTATATGATGCCTGCCATATCGGACATGCACGGTCTGTGGTGGTGTTTGATGTTATTGCACGCTATCTGAAAGAAAAAGGGTATGACGTTACGTATATCAGAAATTTCACAGATGTCGACGACAAAATCATCCAGAAAGCAAATCAATTGGGCATCGATTCAACGGCAGTTGCCGAAAGATTCATCGAGGAATTTTATCAAGACATGGATGCCTTGAACGTCCAGCGGGCGACCATCGAACCGAAAGCCACGGACCACATTGCCCAGATCGTTGAATTTATTGAAAAGTTAATCTTAAAGGGGTTTGCATACCCGATAAACGGAGATGTCTATTATTCTGTTGAAAAATTCAAGAGATATGGAAAACTTTCCGGTCGCAAGCTGGAGGATATGGAGGCCGGAGCCCGAATCGATATCGACGAAAGAAAGCAAAATCCTTTTGATTTTGCGTTATGGAAGTCGGCCAAGCCAGGAGAGCCGGCATGGGACAGTCCCTGGGGCCAGGGAAGACCTGGGTGGCATATAGAATGCTCGGCCATGAGCAGGGAATATCTGGGAGAAACCTTCGATATCCATGGCGGCGGCAAAGACCTGTGTTTTCCCCATCATGAAAATGAGATTGCCCAATCCGAGAGCCTTTCCGGGAAGCCCTTTGTCCGGTACTGGGTACACAATGGATTTGTAAATATCAATCAGGAAAAAATGTCGAAATCTCTGGGCAATTTTCTGATGATAAAAGATGTGTTGAAATCGTATCATCCTGAAACTGTGCGCCTTTTTCTTCTGTCAAATCATTACCGGAGTCCCATCGACTTCACAGACAAGGCCATGGATGAATCTTCCAAAGGGCTCGATAAGATTTATGCACTTCTTGAGCGGGTTGAAAAAAAGGTGGGACCCATTTTTTTAGTCCAGGACGTTGACCCCGGTATCTGCTGGAAGCATTTTTGTGACGCAATGGATGACGATTTTAATTCTGCTCGCAGTATCGGTATTATTTTTGATACGGTTCGGAGTCTCAATCGTCTCCTGGACCAGCATGAAAACAACCTGTCTTCGGAAGTCACGCAAACATTACAATCCGGACTGGCGGACATTCGAAGAACAGGGGAAATACTCGGGATGTTTCTTGAACACCCCACACAATATTTTGATAACAAACAGACCCAGGTTCTTGAACAAAAATCCATCGATCACGCTGTTGTTGCTGAAATGGTCGAACAGAGAGAGGCTGCCAGAAAATCTAAAAATTGGGAAATGGCCGACCAGATCAGAAAAGAGCTTGTGGATATGGGTATTAGTTTAGAAGACCGGGCCGAGGGCCCGGTTTGGAAAATCAATGGATAATAAATGGAGTGTGTTTTCAATGTCGAACAATGAATGAACCCCTTAGAAATTTGTCGAAAACGATTAAAAAATCCCATTTTTGGATTTTAATAACATAGTTAAATCAAACTCATATCTTGCTTAACCCTATGCCTTCCTTTAAGTTGTTCTCGGAATTTATCCCTAAAGGTGACCAGACCCATGCCATCGACACCTTGACTCAAAGAATCTTGTCGGGCAAGAAGCATCATGTTCTTTTGGGCGTCACAGGGTCCGGCAAAACATTTACCATGGCAAATGTTATCGAAAAGGTTGGGAAACCGACGCTGGTCATCGCTCCGAATAAAACACTTGCCGCTCAACTTTACAGCGAATTCAGAATGCTCTTTCCCGAGAATGCAGTAGAGTATTTTGTCAGCTACTATGATTACTATCAGCCGGAAGCATATATTCCTTCAAGCGATACCTATATCCAGAAAGACTCATCCATCAACGAGATGATCGACAAGCTTCGGCATTCGGCCACTCGGTCGGTACTCTCCCGCAGAGACGCGATTGTTGTCGCCAGTGTATCCTGCATCTTCGGACTCGGCGCACCTGAGGAGTATCTGTCCATGCGCATTGATATGGAAAAAGATATGGAGATCACCCGTGACAGACTCCTTGCCGATCTGGTTGCCATTCATTACGAAAGAAATGATTTTGATTTTTATAGGGGTGTTTTTCGGGTGAGGGGCGACCGGGTTGAAATCTTTCCGTCCTATGAAGAAAGCAAGGCCCTCCGCATCGATTTTTTTGGGGATGAAATTGAAGCGATTTCGGAGATCGACCCCTTAAGGGGTATTCTCAAAAAACACTTGGATCGCGTCACCATATATCCGGCCAGCCATTTCGTAACTCAAAAAAGTATTCTCCAAAACGCCGCTAAAACCATCACTGCAGAATTGAAACAGAGGATCGATTACTTCAGGGCGAATAACAAGCTGATTGAAGCCCAGAGGATCGAAGAGAGAACAGACTTTGACCTTGAGATGATGCAAGAACTGGGCTATTGTAACGGGATCGAAAATTATTCCCGCCATTTAACCCAAAGGGCTCCCGGGGAACCGCCCCCAACGCTTTTGGATTATTTTCCGAAGGAGTTCCTGGTCGTTATCGACGAAAGTCATATCTCAATACCTCAGCTTCGTGCTATGTACAAAGGGGACAGGTCCCGCAAAAAAACCCTTGTCGAATTTGGATTTAGACTGCCCTCGGCTCTGGATAATCGGCCATTGAAATTCGAGGAGTTCAACTCAAAAAACTCACAGGTCGTATATGTTTCGGCCACGCCTTCTGACTATGAAATTGCAAAGGCGAAAAACGAACTTGTAGAGCAGATTGTTCGACCCACCGGACTCATTGATCCCCGAATAGATGTGAGGTCAGCGGAAAACCAGGTGGACAATCTGTTTGAAGAAATTCAAAACTGTCGGAAAAGGAATGAAAGGGTTCTGGTAACCACCCTGACAAAACGTATGGCCGAAGATCTTACCGAATATTATTCTGATATGGGGATAAGAGTACGTTATCTTCACGCCGACATCGGCACCCTGGAACGAATGGATATAATTCATGATCTCAGGTTTGGCAAGTTTGATGTCCTTATTGGTATTAACCTTCTGCGTGAAGGACTCGACATTCCGGAGGTCTCTCTTGTGGCTATACCTGTCTCTTATACACATCT
>JAAXQD010000061.1 GCA_012974475.1 Desulfobacterales bacterium | reverse complement strand
GGCGTAGTATTTTTTCAGGAACGAGGCCATACATGTAGTATGCCGAGTGTCTGAAAAAATACTACAACGCAGTAGATGGGACTTTTTACGACGCCATCAGAGGTTAAAGGGTGCAACATGACAATCACGGTAAAAAAAATAGATGAATACCGGTGGGAAGTTCCCAAAACAGGTGCCATGCGCGTACCGGGAATAATCTACTCCACCGAGTCGATGCTGGCAGGCAGCCCTCAGAAAGAACCGTTGAAACAGGTGGCCAATGTCGCCACCCTCCCCGGAATCATAAAGGCGTCCCTTGCCATGCCGGACATGCACTGGGGGTATGGATTCCCCATCGGCGGTGTTGCCGCCTTTGACTGGGACTCGGGCGTCATCTCTCCGGGCGGGGTCGGTTACGACATCAACTGTGGCGTCCGTCTCGCCACCACGTCTCTTGTGGAAAATGAAATACGGCCAAAACTCAGGGCGCTGGTGGATTCACTTTTTCAGAATATTCCTTCGGGTGTTGGTTCAACAGGCCCGATTAAACTGTCCATCCCCGAAGTAAAAAAGGTCCTCAGAAATGGCAGTCGATGGGCGGTGAGCCAGGGGCTTGGAGACACGTCGGATTTAGATTTCACAGAAGACGGCGGGTGCATGGAGAACGCCGATCCGGATGTCCTCAGTCCAAGAGCGCTGGAAAGGGGGCGAAAGCAGCTCGGGACTCTGGGATCCGGGAATCACTTCGTTGAAATCGGCGTGGTGGAAAACATCTATGAACCTGAGGCCGCAAAGGTGTTCGGTCTTTTTGAAGGACAGGTGACGCTGATGCTCCATTCAGGATCACGGGGTCTGGGATATCAGGTTTGCGACGATTTTCTGGCCTTCATGACGAAACATGTAAAAAAGCTCGGGTTTGAACTGCCGGACAGACAGCTTGCCTGCGCCATGATACAATCCGAAGAAGGAATGCGCTATTACAATGCCATGGCCTGTGCCGCAAACTATGCCTGGGCCAACCGGCAGATTTTAATGCACCGGTCTCGTGACGTATTTTTGAGGGTGCTGGGCATGGGTCCCGGGGATCTTGGCATGAATCTGTTGTACGATGTGTGCCACAACATTGCCAAAAAAGAGACCCATGTTATCGAGGGAAAAGCCCGGACGGTTTGTGTGCACCGAAAAGGGGCCACCCGGTCTTTCCCGGCCGGGCACACCGCACTCTGCAGTGAATACCAACCCATCGGGCAACCGGTCATTATCCCCGGAGATATGGGAACGGCTTCGTATGTGCTTTTGGGCACCCAAAAAGCCATGGAAGAGACCTTTGGTTCCACCTGCCATGGTGCCGGACGGGTCTTGAGCAGAAAAGCCGCCAAAAAGGCGAGCAAAGGGAGGGCCATCCATCGCGAACTCGAAGACAAGGGGATCTTTGTCAGATGGACCGGCAGGTCCACCCTCGCCGAAGAGATGCCCGAGGCGTACAAGGATGTTTCCCAGGTGGTGGAGGCGGTCCACGGGGCCGGCATCTCAAAAAAAGTGGCCCGATTAAAACCCATCGGTGTGATTAAAGGATAATCTGCCGGCGGTCCAAATATCATGGCCGCCCAACCAAGGGCGCGTAAAAGGAGGATACCCTGGCGTATCTGGGTGCGGGCATACCCATATCTTGCCGTTTCTTTCAGATTCAAACGGGTTTGTCCTTATTGGGGCTGAGGTCTTGAATCGCCGGCAAAAAGACTTAGTGTTATTCATGAAGGTCAAAAAAAGGCCATGGGTTGAAAAAAATGGCCCATTTCGCGTGCTTTAGTTCAACGGGAGCCGCATCTGATTGTCCGCCGGGAAGGTTTTATTTAAATGAAACTCCCGGTGACAGCAAGCATCAAGGAGGTTTTTATGGAACTCAAAGAATATTTTCAGAACATCAAAGGCCTGGGCGTTTTGTCCACGGCAGACGGCAGCGGTCGAGTGGATGCCGCCGTTTATTCCAGACCCCATTTTATGGAAGACGGGTCCCTGGCTTTTATCATGCGGAACCGGTTATCCCACCGGAATCTGGCGTCGAACCCCCATGCAACCTATCTGTTTAAAGAGGACGGCTCCGGATATAACGGGAAGCGGTTGTATTTGACCAAAATTCGAGAAGAAGAAAATTCCGCCTTGATCGATTCATTGTCCCGGCGGAGCTACCCGGCAGACCCGGAAAACAGAGAATCCAGATTTCTGGTGTTTTTCAAACTCGACACGGAGCGACCCCTGGTCGGTGACGTTTAACAGAAACCAAAAAGTGCGCCCAAGGGTTCAGGATGGGGCTCTGAATGGCGAAATCCGGGGTAAGGGAGGTTTTGATGATCCGTTTCGGACTCTGTTGCATATTCCGGAAAGAACCCATAAAATTCCGGAGAACCACTGCAAAATATCTGGGGAGATTTTCGCGCCGTCAGCAGCTGGCGAACCTTTCCGAAATCTGTATGGCCAATGCCGATGCTCTGTACAGGGCACTGCAGTTTTGCCGCCGTCACGGGATCAAAGGCTTCCGGATCAACAGCCAGATCCTTCCGCTGAAAACCCACCCGGAGATCGGGTACCGATTCGAAGATCTTCCGTCCCACAGAAAAATACGCCGGATGTTTGAGCGCTGCGGCACGTACGCCTCAGAACACGATCTTAGGACCACATTCCATCCGGATCAGTTCATTCTCCTCTCATCCCCCGATAATAACGTGACTCAGCGGTCCACTGCAGATCTGATCTATCAGTCTGAAGTCGCCCAATGGGTGAATGCGGACGTTATCAACATCCATGCCGGCGGGGCGTATGGGGACAAGATCAGGACTTTAAATCGCCTTCGACGGGAAATAGAGCGTTTGCCCGAAGCCGTTCGCCGCCGTTTGACCTTTGAAAATGACGACCGCATTTATACACCCGAAGATCTGCTGCCGGTGTGCAACGACATGGAAATCCCCCTGGTCTATGACGTTCATCATCACCGCTGTCTGCCCGATGGCAATGATGTCGAAAAAACCACCCAACTGGCTTTGAAGACCTGGAATCGTGAGCCGCTCTTTCACCTGTCGAGTTCTTTGAATGCCAAAGGAGACGGCAATCCCCGAAACCATCACGACACCATAGACATCGCCGATTTTCCAAGGTGCTGGCTTCAGCTCGACACTACCATCGAAGTCGAAGCCAAAGGGAAAGAGCTGGCGGTATTGAAGCTCATGAAAGAAGTTTTCAGGTTGTCTGCAGAAAAATCCGCGTAAAAATCTTATTTCTCCAAAGTGTATGTCGGGGCATTGGGGGGTGATTTTCCTTTGAGCACCTCATGATAATACTGATAGGTCAGCGGTTGCCCCGTCTTTAAAACTTCTGAAGAAACCGTATCCCCAATAAAAATGGTGTGGGTCCCCAAGTCGATCTGATCGACAACATTGGCTTCAAGAACGGATAGGGCATTTTCGGTGATCAGGGGACAGCCGGTTGATCCCGTCTTGAACTGCACGTTTTCAAGTTTATCGATGTCCCTTCCGGTTCGAAATCCAAAGGGTCCGAAAAACTTCATGGGCGCCGATTCATCCAACACCGATACGCCAAAAACCTTGCTTTTTGAAATGTATTCGTGGGTCAGATTCTTTTTGTTGATGATGACCGCCACTCTGGGAGGGTCGGACGTCACCTGGATGACGGTGTTGACAATCTGGCCGTTCAGACGGCCTTCATCATGGGATGTGATAATGTACAAGCCATAACTTAAGTCTCGGAAAACCTTACGATCTAATTCGGGACTCATTCGCTGTTCCTCCTTGTTGTGTGATCCATTTGCGGAGACGGCTGCTAATGATTTGATCAAGATGCGGCAAGGCATTTTCTACATTTTATATTTTTCCTGCAATTGATGTAATTTCGCCACGTACGTTTCGGGATAAATAAGATTTTTCTGGTTGCTGATGTCGTCGATAGAAAGATTGATATGGGGTCTGATGTCGATGCCGTAGCGGTTCAGTACCGCATCGTTGGCCATGTCCAAAATCAGGATCGAGTAGAAAGTGGTTAAAATTCTAACTTTCGAATCCCGGCGTAAAAGGTAGCTTCTTCCGCCCACGGTGTTCAAAAAAAACCCGGCGTACTCATATAAAACGCCCAGGCCGGGGCATTTTCGTAAATCCTTTTGACAACATTTATCCGACGTGTAAAACTCAAAGAAGGTGGCCATTATGGATTCAATAATATCGGTTTCATTGTGGAGCACATCTTTTGCAAATTGAATTCGCCGTTTCCCTAATATCTTGTAGAAGTGTGCCATATTACGCGTCAAACTGATGAGATCCATTGTCTCGCCGGTGACCACCGGTGGATTTTCCGATAATTGCCGGACCATCTGCCGGAACACATCATACGATCCGTGGGCCGATTCTTGAACGATGGGATAATCCTGTTTGTCCAAATAGATAAAGAATGCTTTTATCTGCTGTTCCAGATCCTCACAGTCGGTATCTTCTTGCCATACAGAGGCGGCGGCGTCTTTCCCGAAGACTTCCATTAATTTTTCTTCGGGAACACGGGCCTTTTTCTCCAGTGCCAGTTCTTCTTCGAGCTTCCGCATCTCTTCTTTGAGCGTCCAGGATCTGTCCTCAAACGCGTCTTGCTCCTGGCGAATGGCAGTACCCAGCTCTTTTTTGTGCCATTCCATAATTCGATGATATCCAAAATACCCGATGAATCCGAGTGCCAGGGGGATAATGAATATTTTTACGATTTTTTCCATTTCAAACAGATATCCTTTGTCAAATTATAGTCTCTACCCTATAACCGCAAACCGCATTTTAAAAGAACCCGGTTGCGCCGATCATAGACACGATGGAATTGGTGCCGTTGTTCGGCATTTAAATTTGAGTGTTCGACAGGTGAACCCCCCGGACTTGCGGTGAACCGGCCCGGGTTCATTTAGCCCCACGTTATGTAATGTATATCATAAAGCCGGCAAATAATACAAACGATAGTCGTCGAGGCAGGCAAGCCTTGAATCCTCTTCTCCAACTAAATTGGAGAAGAACCATTACTTTAAATCCGGATCCGGCAGTTTCAACTCTGTAAATATCGCGCCAAACGTTGAAAATATGGAAAAGACAAACATTCGCCACAAACCGTTTGCCGCAATTTCGCCCACCGGAATTCCATTGCTGTGGACGAGCACTGCGGACACGAATGTATAGAACATCCCGGCCATGACGCCGCAAACAGCGGCTCCGACAATCCGCTCTGACAGGGTCGCCCCGCCGCATCCGAGGGTTACGATGGTCCCACAAAGTATCGGTAGGGGCACCGAAAGCCACCACAGGGTCGTTAAACCGGGCAGTTCTCCAAGGTTTCTGAAATAAACAACATCCGCAATTCCAAATATACCGGCTGCAGCCATTGCACACAAACCGATGTGCCAGAAGCGCTTGTTTATGGACGCACGCAGATCGAGCCGTCTTTGAATACGGCGCCGTATGGTCAGGGGCCAGTTGTAGAATAAACGAAAAACCCAATGCTCGAGCAATGCGCCGCTTTCACCGAACACCGGAACCACGTGCACCGATTCATTGGCCCAGTACCCCGCCATAAACCGGGCCAGCACAGGGTAGCGATAGGCCATCTGGATCGGAAACGCCAGATATCCGATATATTTGAAAAATCCTAAAAATACGGCAATGTTGTAATCTTTGAAATTTCGCTCCTTTATCACCAGGTACACCACATAAAGCCCCCGGGTCAGGGAACCCGGCGAAATGGGCACCACTTGAAACAATGCGATAATGCCGAGCCCGATCCCCCATGCCTGTGTCCGGGGCATCCCGGGATGTATCACCACATATGTAATGGCCACCAGCACGGAAACCACCTGAGTCACCGGCAAGGTGCAGACATGGACGGCCAGGCTTTTCAAATACTTCTGTATGAACGGCTCCTTCACCTGGGAAAGAATCGTCCGGGCGTCCTCATCACTTAAAATATGCCGTTCCTGTCCCTCGGCCACCATCTCACGAAGCCATTGTTCACGAAGCGCCGGGTTGAAATACAACCGAACCGGCCGAACAAAGATATGAACCAAACGTTCTTTTGCATAGGCCCGATCCGTCATGAATCTGTGCAGCCCCACAGGGAGCAGCGACAAAGGCAAATGCCCCATAAACAACCAGCCCGATTGAGCGACCCTGGGTGCACCCCTTCCGTCGATCCGGCCGGATCTGTGCCAAACAACGGTCTTTTCGGCCCGTCGCCCTTTGAAGGCATTTTTAAAATAATTCCAACTCGTTAACATATTTTTATAGTGTTGACGCCAATCCGAACGTCCCAAAACCCGCTGAACGAACGTGCCCACAAACGGTATCAGCCCCAGCAAAGAAAACAACACTGCCAGTGCCCTGCTGCCACGAAGCTTTTCCGCCGGGGAATCATCGACGATATTTCGCACCTTCCATCCATTCACCGCACTGTCCAGAATGGTCGACCACAACCGTCGGCTGTAAAACAACCGAATGTGGTTGTGGGTTATATCCGGCACCGAGTCTCTGTAAACCTGCTCAGATGCTTTCAGTTCCACCAGCATCTCGCGCATATCCGCAAAGTCGTCCCGATGTTCTTCCACAAATTCCTCGAGTTTTCGTATACTGCCCCGATCGAACTGGACCAGACTCTTCCGCTGGAGTCCTTTGAAAATAAGCTTAAAATCTCCGGGGCTCATGGGCAGAAACGGCAACAGTGCCAGGCCGGCCCGGAAATCCACCGCCACCAATCCAACCGAAGGATCTTGGTCGGTTTCCTTTCGTTTCAGACAGTTCGGCTGACTCTTGCACGTGGACCACTCATACTGCCTTGCGAACTCGTGTCCGCCCATGTCATGTATCAGATTTACGAATTCGCGCATAAATTGACGCTTGGCTCTATATTCCGGCGAACCGAGCCGACCGGTATCCACCGCTTTGCCCCTGCGCCACTGTTTCAGGAAATCCAGACGATCATCTACCTCTAACCGCCAGGTTCGCCCTTCTATCCATTCACTGAACTCTCCGCAACTCCCCAGAGTATGGTCCACAAATGTTGCATGAATATCGACCACTCCTTGGGCATTCCCCCATCGAATCTTGGCGCCCCGGCGGATGAATTTTTGCCATAAGGCCCCGGCCCTTGCCGCCGTCGGATTCACCTGAAGCTGAAAGGGGCCCTGAAATCCGATCCAATAGAGTGCATTTCGAAACAGTCGGGAAAAGCCCGAAGGGGGAATCAGAATTTTCAGCGCATAGGTGCCCCCCACCTCAAGAGCGTCGATGGGCCCATTTTGTGCTTGAATTTCCAGCACGTTTACGCGATATACCTGTCCGGCAAATCCTCCCCCCACAAATTTTTCGACCCTGGCACGGACCCGCCCCTGATTCCCTCCGGCAACTCCGGTGACATCATAAACGAGAACTTCGCCCGGATCGTAACGCGCAACCCGCATGGGTCGATGCAACCCTGCGTCGCGAAATCTCGCCGCAAGGGTCTTGCATACCTCGATAGAATAATCTTGTCTCATTGATTCAGCTCAATTAGGGTTAAACCGCTTTTATTCCACCGCAGAAATCGGACTTTTTGCGAGGCTCTCAGAATTGATGATCTCGTAAAAAGTCATGAATTCAACTATAGATGGCTAAATAAAAAGGTTCATATACAAGGCGTAGTAGATGGAACTTTTTACGACGCCATCAGAATTGTCTTGTTAAAAAAACGTCGGGTGAGTATAAAGATAAGGCAATAGGGTGTCAAGCAGGTTAAAAAAGGCCCCTTATAGGATCTTATAAGGGTATTCTTAAATTCGTCGTCGAATTAGCCAACTAGAGTACCGGGATAAGAAAGGAGATCACCCATGAATCCGGAAATGTTCAGAGAATACGATATCAGGGGAATCGCTGGAAAGGATATGACCGAGGATGATGTTCTTCTGATCGGAAAAGGCGTCGGCACGTATCTCAAAAAGCGCGGATGCACGAAACTCAACGTCGGCCGGGACTGCAGACTGACGTCGGATCTGTATTCTGAAAAGATTATCCAGGGTTTGACGTCCACCGGATGTGATGTCAAGGACATCGGGGTTTGCCCCACGCCGGTGTTCTATTTCTCCATCCAGCACTTTGACCGGGAAGGCGGGGTGATGGTTACGGCCAGCCACAATCCCGGAGAATACAACGGTTTCAAGCTCTGCATCGGTTTGGATTCAATCCACGGGAAGGACATTCAGGAAATTCTCGGGATCATCACTGAAAAATCGTTTGCCACGGGAGACGGGTCCCGTTCCACCGGGGACGCGGTCACACCCTACCGGGAATTTTTGGAAAACAACATAACCCTGGCCGGGCCCGTCAAGGTGGGCGTGGATGCAGGGAACGGAACCGCAGGGGTGGTGGCGGTGCCGATACTCAAGAATATCGGTTGTGACGTATATGATATTTACTGCGACATGGACGGCACATTCCCCAACCACGAAGCCGACCCTACGGTGGAAAAGAACATGCAGGATCTCATCGCCATGGTCAGGGAAAAAGAATTGGATGTGGGCATCGGCTTTGACGGTGACGGCGATCGAATCGGCGTTGTGGATGAAAAGGGGACCCTCATCTTCGGAGACAAGCTGCTGATCATATTTGCCCGGGAGATCCTGTCAAGGAAACCCGGGGCAACCTTCATATCTGAAGTAAAATGCTCAAAGACCCTGTACGACGACATCGAAAAACACGGCGGACGGGCCATTATGTGGCGGACCGGTCATTCCTTGATCAAAAAGAAAATGAAAGTCGAAAAGGCCGAACTGGCCGGTGAAATGAGCGGCCACATGTTTTTTGCCGACCGGTATTTCGGTTATGACGATGCCACCTATGCCTGCTGCCGGCTCCTGGAGATATTGACCCGAACCGGAATGAAAATATCAGACCTTTTGTCCGATGTCCCCAAGACCTATTCCACCCCGGAAATACGCGTGGAATGTCCGGATGATAAAAAGTTTGCCCTGGTAGAGAAAGTGACCGAATTTTTCCGGAAGGAACACAACGTTATCGACATCGACGGCGTCCGTGTTTTGTTTGATGACGGGTGGGGCCTGGTCCGTGCATCCAACACCCAGCCGGCCCTTGTACTCCGTTTTGAAGCCATGTCGGAATCGAGGCTTTTGGAGATCAGAGACCTTATGGAATCCACCCTGGCCGACTTTAAGAACGCATAACCCGAATGTCTCATCCCCGGCAATGCCGCAGGGTCCCTTCGACATTTTGACAACTAATTCTATTGAAATAAAACGCCATCCACTTTACAGTGAATGGCGTTTTATTCGTTTTTCTTGAAGAAGGTTCCCTTTTAACCCTTTGAAACAACGGCTCGATTTCCGGAGAAAACCATTTTGGACCGATGATGGATAAAAACGCATTTGAATGAAAAAAATCGATAAAAACATATTCGGAATCCTGTTCTTTTCCATGTTCGGTACCGTCACCGGCGTGGGGATCGTGGTTCCCCTGCTTCCCATCTACGCCCACGATCTGGGGGCCAGCGGCCTGTACATCGGCTTGATATTCGGCGCGTTTTCCATTTCCAGAACCTTTTTGCTCCCGTATTTCGGCAGGAAATCCGACCAAAAAGGGCGAAAGCCGTTTATCGTTGCAGGACTTTTCGCCTATACCGTCGTTTCACTGGCGTTCATGCTCTCAAACAGTGTCGAATCCCTCATTGCCCTAAGATTTCTTCAAGGTATCGCATCCGCCATGATAATGCCGGCCGTTCAGGCCTATGTGGGGGAAATCACGCCCACCGGCCGTGAAGGTTTCACCATGGGATTGTTCAATATGTCCATGTTTCTGGGACTGAGCATCGGCCCCCTCATCGGCGGCATAATCCGTGACCGATTCAGCCTGGGCACCTCCTTTGCATCCATGGGGTTTCTGACGTTTCTTGGTTTTATGCTGAGCTTCTTCCTGCTTCCCCCCACAAAATCAGAGCGGGTCGTCAGCCGGGGCATTGAGCCCTTGCCATGGAAATGGGTGCTCCAGGACAAAGAAATGGCCGGACTTTTTTTCTTCAGACTTGCCTATGCAGCGTGTATCGGGGTCATCTGGAGCTTTCTTCCGGTATTGGCCGATTTAGAGTTTTCACTTTCGAGTTCCTCCATCGGAATTCTGGTGGCCATCGGCGTCTTTTCCAGCGGATTGCTGCACGTTCCCATGGGGTTCATGGCAGACCGGGTGAACCGGAAAATGATGGTTGTGGCCGGAGGTTTGATCATCACCTATGCGATTTTCTCTTTTGACTGGGCAGACAGCTACGGGGATCTTTTGTCGGCCAGCATATTGTTCGGCCTTGGCGGCGGTGTTTCAATGCCGGCATTGATGGCACTGGCGGTTCTAAAAGGCGGTGAAATCGATGGCATGGGGTCGGTCATGGGCCTTCTGGCAATGGCCCACAGTCTGGGGATGCTGGCCGGATCGCTACTGGCGGGTTTAATGATGGATGTTTCCCGGCTTCGCAACGCGTTTCCGGCAGGAGCGGTCATGATGATGCTCTGTCTGGGTCTGTTCATGCTTCTGACGCATCATAAAAAAGTCGTGTCCGCCCAGGCAGACCCGAGGACCGGCCCCCTGGATCTCGAGGGCTGAAAGCAAAGAATCCCCAAAAGACCCGGTTTTTCAAAGGTCTTGTGGCTTGCCGCATTCCGTGCAACGCCCGTCCGGACCGATGACGCCGATGCAGCTTTCATCACTGCACAGCGTGCGCTGCTCCCACTCTAAATCCGTGACGTCCGCGTCTTCATCTTCCGAAAATTCTTCCAGGTCTTCGTCGGCATCTTCATCTTCGACAACTTCTTCAAAATCCGCCTCGACCGGCGTTTGTTCGATATTTCCGGAAGGTCCGCCTGTATAGGGAAGTCCGCATTCTTTGCAGCGTCCGTCCGGGCCGATGACCCCGATGCAGCTTTCATCACTGCACAGCGTGCGCTGCTCCCATTCTAAACCCGTCTCGATTTTATTTTCTTCATTTTCCATGTTGATCTTCTTTAGATAAAAGTCCTGTTTTTGGATATGATAACAACTGCCTATCACAAAATACCGCCAAAGTCAAAGCCGTCTTGCAGGACCTTTTAAAAAACACCTTCTTTTATCCTGCCGCTTCTGTGCGCCATGGGGTAGGACAAGATTTTTTGCGGGTTCGTCGGGATTTAAAATTTGACATGCCCGGCAATTTATAATAATGTGTTACCCGAAATATGGTTATATGGTTTGCAAAGATATTGTATAGCCCTGATTGAGCGAAAGTTTAGGATGCCCCAGATCCAAGTCATCAAGGACGAAGCCGTAGTCGCCCACTGCGTGCCCTTGATAACGAAGGAGATGGGGTATCATCCGCTTTCCCTGCCCGTCCAAGAGGTCTCAAAAATGGAGGCAAAAAGATGCAGCAGTTCCGAAAAAATAAAACCTGCTTGAGTGTAATAACCGTCTTCGTAATTCTAATGTTTGCGTCCACAGGCTTTTCTGCAGGATCGTCTGCAGGCAGAATCCTCCCCAAAGGCACCGTAAGCCTGTACCACGGCCATCAGAAGATCGGTGAATTCACTTCCGAAGCGCCCCTTCCCGAAGACACGCTATTGTCCGTTAAGGGAGAGTGCGGCGTCAAACTGAAGGATCTCTACCTCGTGGCTGTGGACAAAAGCCTTTTTTCTGTGGCAACCGGCACCGATTACCGAAGATTGACCGTAAAAACCGGCATCGTATATTTTGCCCTTTCCGCCCTGCCCCGTGCACTGGTATTTCAAACACCCGACGGGGTGATCACCACCCGTGAGGTCATGCTCAAAGCCGCTTCAAACGGCCAGCCTTTGAAAGGATACGTGTTCGTCGAAGAGGGTATTACACGGGTGGGGGTACTCGAAGGCGGCGCCCTGATGATGATGGTGGACGACGGTCAGCCCATAACCATCGATGCCGGTCGTGAGCTCAGATTGGCTCAGGCTGAAATTTTCAAAGAAGACCCCGAGGAAGGAAAAACTGAAGAAGGCGCTGCTGAAGAAGGCGCTCAAGAAGGTGCTGCTGAAGAGACGCCTGCCGAGGAAACCGGCACCGAAGTTTCCACCGGCGGTGTATCAACGACGGCGGCTGTTGTCGGAGGTATTGTATTGATGGGTGCTGGAATCGGCCTTGCCGCCGGCGGCGGCGGCGGCGATGACGGCGGGGGGGGAAGCCCGGCGTCGCCTTGAGACGGCATAAAAAGTTAACAAACTCCATCAGACACCTTCGCGGTAGCTCACCTGTCTCCCGGTGACATGCCGCTTTCCTTTTGTGATACCTTTGGAAAACATGTCGAAAAAAAACGAACATATTTGCATTTTTTTGACGGCAATTCTGGCCGTGGCGTTTCTCGCCGTCGTTTTGACCGCCTGCAGCAACAACCAGAACACCACCGAGGCCATCGTAAAGAAATATGCCACCGTACCGATCCAAGAGGATGAAATCACGCGCTTTAACGAACAGATGTTCGCCGCCGCCAAGATGCACACCGACCCCAGCGATTATCTTTTGGGCGCCGGGGATCTCCTCGAAATCACCGTGTTTGAATCCAAAAGTCTGAATACCACGGCCCGGGTCAGTTCCCGGGGATACGTGACCCTTCCGCTCCTGGGACAGATCGAGATCAAGGGGTTGACAGCCCGTGAAGCCGAGGTAAAAATCGAAGATCTTTACCGGGCAAAATACATTAAAGACCCCCATGTCAGCGTATTTGTCGAAGAACACCTGAGCCAGCGTGTGACGCTGGTGGGGCAGTTTAAACAGCCCGGAACCTTCGAATATCCTTCAAAACAGAGCCTCCTGGATGTGATGGCTCTGGCCGGCGGTCTCACCGACAAGGCGGGGAACATGGTTCAGATCCGGCGCCATTCCGTTCGCCCCGATGAACCGAATGTATTGCTGGTGGATCTGGATGAGTTGATACAGGAAGGTCGGACGGACTTGAATGTGGACATCAATGGCGGGGATATCGTTTTTGCCCCCGAGGCCGGCCAGTTCTTTGTGGACGGTGCCATCCGCCGTCCGGGATCCTATCCCATCAAAGACAATCTGATTCTGAGGGAGGCGCTGCTGGCTGCCGGAGGGATTGCCCCCTGGGGTCTCAAGGATTCTTTGGTTTTGATCCGGAATGTCGATGGGAGAGAACGCAAAGCCATCGAGGTGGATCTGAACAAAGCGGAAAATCAGGAAATGAAAATAAAAGACGCGGACATCATCGTGGTCAAAACCAGCTCCTGGGGAAAGATGGTTCACGGGTCAGGGCTATGGATCGGAATCCCTGGATTCGCCGGTGTGGGGTATAAGAATCCGGAGCAGTAAAAATCCTCTGGTTTAATAATTCAACTGCTTAACCCTAAACGAATCTTTGTACGGTTCAAGCACCATGGAAATCCGGCCGCTGCTTTTCCGCCATTTTTTACTGCCGCTCAATTTGGCCCTCACCTGAAAGGTCCCCTCGATTCTAACCTCTCCGGTCTTGTCCTGGGTGGCAAAACGCTCCAGCTCGATGTTGTAAATCATGGAATCGATCTTGTTAAAATTTTGACGATACTGAGGCGCCCAGGATTTAAACGGTTTGTCTTTTTCAACGGCATCCGAGGCAAAAAAACTGCTGAACGCCTCCAGGTCCTTTCGCTCGTAGGTCCGGCAGTACGCCCTTAAAAAGATTTTCAGCCGGTCCTGCAAATTGTATTGGGAAACCGTTTGTTTGGCGAGGGTTTCAGGCTCAGCCGCCGGCGCATCGCTTTGGACAGAGGCGCTCTTTTTCTCGGGCAAGGTTGCGGCGGATCGCTCCTTTTCTTGGGTCACCATTTGATGAACCACCCTCGGTTCTTCTTTTACATCAGCCGTTTGTGCCGGCGGTTTTACCGAAGACGCTGCCGCCGCCCCGATGGCCGGTTTTTTGGAAAACACCGATGATCCAGCCGAGGACGTCGCCTCAAGAGAAAGTTCTTCAGCAGCCGTGAGGTCTTTGCCTGAGAGTTCCTTCTGTGTCTCAACCGGTTTTGGAGCAGGTTTCTCGAGGTGTTTCCCGACATCCTGCTGGGTAGTTTCGGATATCTTCGGCGATGCAGGGGGTTTCGCCGGCGTTGACGCCGATGTGGAGATCTTGCCCGATGTCTTATCCGGCACCGAAGCCGCCACTAGAGTTTTTTTGCTCCGGTCAGGTGACACCCACCCGGACGTTTTACCTCCCGTGGGTATTGAGGCCTTGACCGT
>JAAXQD010000051.1 GCA_012974475.1 Desulfobacterales bacterium | reverse complement strand
CTATTCGTCGGCAGCGTCAGATGTGTATAAGAGACAGCCATGTGACAGATAAAAATTTTTGAAAAATTTACCCGGAACCGCCCGCAAACGAAGTGACGATGTATTGTAAATGATAATTACCATGTTATATTCTAATTTAATTGCGAGAGTTATAAAGAAGGGATAAAAGCGTTTTAAGTCGCTTGTTAGTTTCTTCTTTTATTGAAAAATGAAATTTCGAATTGCATATAAAAAAGAACTCAATCCTTCCCAATTCCAAGCCGTTAATATTACAAAAGGCCCGCTTCTTGTCATTGCCGGAGCAGGAAGCGGGAAGACAAGAACCCTGACATACCGGGTGGCACGTCTCGTAGAAGAAGGCATTTCTCCAAGCGCCATCCTCCTATTGACGTTTACCCGCAAAGCATCCCAGGAAATGCTAAAAAGGGCCTCACGGATTCTCGACAATCGATGTGAAGGCGTTGCCGGCGGAACTTTTCATTCTTTTGCCTATTCGATGCTGCGAAAATATGCTTCCAGAATAGGATTCAATCATGGTTTTTCTATAATCGATCGATCTGATTCGGAAAACCTCATCAGTATGCTAAGAAAAGAAATGAAAGGGGTATCAAAGTCGGGTTCTTTGCCCCGGAAGCAAACCTTGGGAAATATTTTCAGCAGGGCTGTTAACAAAAACTTGTCCATTGAAGATATCATCTTAGATGACTATCCTCATTTCAGCCGTCATCTTGAATCTATTCATGCCATCTCCGATGCGTACCGAAAACAAAAAGCAGAGCATAATTATTTTGATTATGACGATCTTCTGATATACTTGGAAGTTCTTTTGAAAGATCATCCTGATGTTCGTGAAAAAATCTGTTCGACCTACCACTATCTGATGGTCGACGAATATCAAGATACAAATAAAATTCAAGCGGAAATCGTATGTCTTCTTGCCGGCAACAACAATGTTATGGTTGTCGGAGATGATTCCCAGAGCATTTATGCTTTCAGGGGCGCAAATTTCGAAAATATCATAAGATTTCCCGAAAAATTTCCTGGAACCCGGATAATTAGACTGGAAGAAAACTATCGAAGTGTCCAGCCGATTTTAAAACTCACCAATGTGATTATCGACCGAGCGAGACAGAAATATTCTAAAACTCTTTTCACGCGAAAGAGCGGCGGGTCGTTGCCCTTGCTTGTGAATGCCGGGAGCGAAAACAGGCAATCACAATTTGTGGTTGAAAGGATCCAGGCGCTGAATCGCAACGGTGTGCCGTTAAATCAGATAGCCGTCCTTTTTAGAGCAAGTTTTCATTCTTTTGATCTCGAAATCGAACTGAACAGAGAAGGGATCCCTTTTGTTAAAGTCGGTGGTTTTAAGTTCATCGAATCTGCACATATTAAGGATATTCTGGCCCACGTCAGACTTCTGCTTAATCCCTACGACAAGTTGAGCTGGTATAGAATACTTCTCCTTTTAGACAATATCGGCCCCAAAACCGCCCTTGATATTTTTGAATCGATTTCATCTGAGCAATCAGGATATTCCGGATTGTTTAAAAAGAAACTTAAATCAAAACAATCAAAAAGTTTAGACAGACTCAAAAATCTCTTTTCGAGTATTGATCCATCCGAAATGTCAGTTGTTCGATTGGGTGAAGCTGTTGTGAAATATTATACTCCCATATTAATAAATAAATATGATGATCATCCCAAGCGGGCGAAAGACCTTGAGCATCTTATGACCATTATGGAACGATACGATAATCTTGAACGTTTTTTAGCCGATATGACCTTGGAGCCTCCGAATACGAGTTCCCATGACGGTTTTCTTGCGGACAAGCCTGATGACGACCGTTTAATTCTTTCCACCATTCACTCTGCCAAAGGCCTTGAATGGCACACGGTATTTATTATATGGGCCCTTGACGGACGATTTCCGTCGACCCATGCCGTTCACGATGAAAAAGCACTTGAAGAAGAGTTAAGGCTTATCTATGTTGCGGCCACCCGGGCCAAGGAACGCCTATTTTTCACCTATCCCGGGACCGTCTATGACAGAATCTCCGGAATGGTTTTAAACCGGCCGTCCCGTTTTCTTGATGATATCCCCGATGACATTCTCGAAAAGTGTTCGGCGATGACATTTTAGCTTTTTGAAAATAGTATCCCATCAAGCAGAACAAAATAGACTTCCAAGAAACCCTTATGTTTATGATTGATTCAAAAATTAAGCCGTGATATGTGCCCAGAGAACACTGCCGCTGAAAATTGAACCTCCCTGTACAAGATTCAAGGAATGGGTTTGCGGCACAGCCCGTCGTTCCTTAATCTTATCAATTTGAGAATAATGCCTCAAGAGTATTACATCCTGATTGTCGGTTACATTTTTGGTTTTTACATGGCCTGGAACATCGGCGCCAATGATGTGGCCAACTCCATGGCTTCATCTGTGGGTGCCAAGGCGATTACCATTCGCCAGGCCATATTTCTTGCCGGGATCTTGAATATCATCGGTGCTGTATTTATTGGATCCCACGTGACCAATACCATTCGTAAGGGTATTGTCTCCACGGATATCATGACCGATCCTCATGTGGCCCTTACCGGTGCGCTTTCAGCCCTTCTTGCCGCAGCGCTTTGGGTCAGTTTCGCCACCTGGAAATCACTTCCGGTCTCCACAACCCATTCCATCGTGGGCGCTATGATCGGTTTTGGGATTATGGCCGGAGGATTTACGGTCATCAATTGGGGGAAGCTCTTTGCAGTGGTGTTGAGCTGGATCATTTCACCGCTATTTAGCGTCGTTATCGCCTACTTAATTTTCAAAATTATCGTACGATTAATACTTTCCAAAAAGGATACATTTGCCCGATCATTAAAATTATCGCCGGTTTTTATCGGCATTACTTTTTTTGTTGTGGTCTTGTCGTTTTTGTTTAAGACCCCTCTGGGGAAAAAGATGGACTTGGGTCCGTCGGCATCTCTGGCCGTTGCCATCATCCTGTCTGTTTTATTGGGATTTGCAGGGATGGCGGTTTTGAAACGATTTGTTAAAGATAAGGAATCCGGAGCAGAGGGGATCTTCCGGCGTATACAGGTGGGAACCGCCTGCTATGTTGCCCTTGCCCAGGGTGCAAACGATGTGGCCAACGCCATCGGTCCTTTGGCTGTGATTTATTTTCTGGTAAAAACCGGTAGTGTCGGTGCTAAAGTGCCGGTGCCTCTTTTTCTCCTCCTGTTTGGCGGCGTCGGGATTGCCTGCGGCATCGCCATGGCCGGTCACCGTGTCATGGACACCATGGGCAAAAAAATTACGACACTGAGCAATACACGTGGGTTTGCCGTTGAATTTTCAGCGGCAACGACGGTTCTTGTGGCTTCAAAAATGGGCCTGCCGGTTTCTACAACCCATGCGGCCGTCGGCGGGGTTTTGGGAGTCGGTCTGGCACGCGGAATCGAGGCGGTTAATTTTGGCATTGTTTTCAAAATTATGGTATACTGGGTGTTGACCGTGCCCGCAGCTGCGCTTACCAGTATGGTCATTTTTAAACTACTTCAAATCATTTTATGAAAGGAGATGGCAATGCGGTTACCATTTTTTTCAATGTTTATGACATCACCTTTTGAAGGCCTTCAGGAACATGCCGAAAAGGTGAAAGAATGTGGCTGGGCGTTTCAGCAGGCCATCGAGTGTCATCTTTCAGAAAAATGCAAAACATTTGAAGAATTCAGACAGGAAGTCATCCGGCTGGAAAGTGACGCTGACGCCATCAAACGACGTATCCGCGGGCATCTGCCCAAAGGTACTCTGATGCCGGTTTATAATTTTCTGCTGTTCAGATATTTAAGAGAACAGGATCAAGTTATCGATGCCGTCGAAGATGCTCTTGATTGGATCTCTTTTAGACCCGAACCGGGAATTCCCGCTGAACTTGAAAAAGACTTTGTCAATCTGGCGGACGCTGTAATCGAACCTATCGAACAGCTCGGTGAGATGGTTTCCGAAGCAAGAAAATACTTTAAAAATTACTCCGAAGCCCAGCGGGTGGTGATTAAAAATATTATCCATACCCTACGCCAGAAGGAACATGAAGCCGATAAATTAGAAGACATCGTTAAGCAAAAAGTGCTGAATATGGATATCGATGCCGTCACTGTTTTTCATATCGTCAGACTGGCTGAAATAATCGGCTCCATCGCAGATCATGCTGAAAATGCCGGTGACATGATGCGGGCCATGGTCGCCAGATAGGGTTTTTACGATTATCAACGTTCACTGCCAAGTCTATTTCAAGATAGGGATAACTTGGAATTTTCAATGATTCCGGAACGACGCAGAAACGATTCAATATCCCGCCAGAAGACGTTCCAATTCGGCGGACAATCGTTATGTCCGCTTTTATAGGTGATCATTGCGGCGTTACGGGATGCCTTGTAAAGGGTCATTCCATGGGAATAGGGAATGACCTCGTCGAATTTGCCATGGATGACAAGGGTCGGTCCCTTATAGTCACGGACAACTGATAGATTATCAAACGGATCTCTGACCAGCAACGCGGGCGCAAGGTACCTTTTTGCAAACGACCGGACACTGATAAAGGCTGACATGAGAATCAGTGCAGCAGAAGGTCGCTGGGCGGCAAGTGTGCACACCGCCCCACCGCCTACGGAACGCCCGAATAAAATGATTTTGGTCGGGTCCACATCTTGGCGTTCAATGAGAACATCGTAAGCACGGTTGAATGCCTCGGTGATATTTTTTTGTGAAGGCGTCCCCTGGGACCGTCCATACCCCGGATACTCCACAAGGAACACCCCGACTCCAAAACGATTGAATTTTTTTAATTCATGGGGCCAGAAATCGATGAGTTCTCCGTTTCCGTGGGCGAAAATAACCGCTGGCGCCGGCTTTGCCTCGTTGACCGGATCCGGCGGTAGAAACCAGGCCTCGATTTTTCCAGCACCTGTTTCTATCCAGATCTTTTCCACAAAGGGTATGTCTTCATCTTGAGAAGGGGTTTCGACAAGATAACGAGGAAACAGCATCTGTCGCTGAACGAGGAAGAGCAAGCCACAGTAGGCAAAGTATATAAATAGCGTCCATGTAACAACTTTTACCACCATATCTATCGTCACCCCTTATGGGATTTTAAATAATTTTTCAAACTTTCTTTTTAAAGCTTTCAGCGAGTTAGCCTTCAATAGCTATAAAATGTGCAGATGTTGCGCTTTTTTTTTCTTGACATACTACATATAGTATGGAAAATTTGGACTCGAAACTTTCCAACAGACCTGCCGATTAATTTTTGCAAGTTTTAACAGGTTTTTTAGCCAGTATAATTTTTACTCGATAAAGTCGATAACAACCTCATCCAAACAGAATAAAATTCGATTTCCCGACACTGAAAGATTGACGATTTCGAATTAATAGACTTTTAAGGGTTGATCAAAACTTGATGGTATCGGAATTTCTTTTTTTTGAGCAGAAAAGTCTCCCGAACGCCTCGGCGGCGAAGACGTCGCGGGCAGGCTTCGGATAACATCAACAAGCGATGCAATACTTGTCATATTTTAACATACATGGTACGGATATGGATAATTTCCGAATAACGACGATAACAATTATATAGGAGTGCGGCAATGGGTTCCAAAGGAAAAATTCTAATTATCGATGATGGACATTTCGACTTAACCGCGTACAAATGGGATGATCAACTATTTTCGGATATCCTTGCCAAAGACAACCCAATTGAAACTGACCAGGCCCTGGACATCAGCCGATTTTTGAGAAAAGAAATTGCCAATATGAAAAATCATACCATCACCATGCCGATTATCGATAAAATGATCCAGACAAAATTGGTTGAATACGGTTTGACTCAGACTTCGCCCATTCGGCTGGATAAGTCCATCTTTGTAAAGAATGGACTTCATCTTTCCAAAAATGCTAAAAACGTATTGAAAAGAAGATATCTTAAGAAAAACAACAACGGCAAAGTGGTGGAGACGCCGGAAAAGATGTTTAGAAGGGTGGCCCAACACATTGCAAAGGCGGAAAAAAAGTACGGTAATGACGCTGATGTGAATAAGATGGAAAATATTTTCTACAATATGATGACCGAACTGAAATTTCTACCCAATTCACCCACGTTGATGAACTCGGGACGGAGGCTGGGCCAACTGGCAGCCTGCTTTGTTCTTCCCGTAGAAGACAGCATGGAGGGTATTTTCGATTCATTGAAAAATGCGGCAATTATACATAAATCAGGAGGAGGAACGGGTTTTTCTTTTTCCCGCTTGCGTCCAAAAGACAGCAGAGTGGGAACCACCGGCGGCATCGCCTCCGGACCGGTTTCGTTTATGAAAATCTTTAATACGGCGACTGAGCAGGTCAAACAGGGTGGAACTCGCAGAGGGGCAAACATGGCGATTCTCAGAGTTGACCATCCGGATATTATGGAATTTATCCACAGCAAAAAAGAACATAAAGAATTGAACAACTTTAATATCTCCGTCGGTATTACGGACGCTTTCATGGAAGCTGTAAAAAAAGAAGATAATTATCGTTTGATAGACCCGAGCGACAAAAACAAAAAAATGGAGTTGAATGCCGCGGAAGTCTACCAAGCTTTGGTAAAACAGGCCTGGGAAAACGGAGATCCGGGAATCATCTTTTTGGACAGACTCAACCGGGATAATCCGACCCCTGCTTTGGGGGAGATTGAAAGTACAAATCCTTGCGGAGAACAACCCCTGCTCCCAATGGAATCCTGCAACCTTGGATCCATCAATCTGGCAAAATTTATAACATACGATAACGAAGTGCCATCCATCGATTTTAAACACTTGAAAGATATTATATGGTTGAGCGTCCGCTTTTTAGACAACACCATCGATATGTCCAAATATCCCCTTCCGGAAATCGGAAAAATGGTGCAAGGCAATCGTAAAATCGGCCTTGGGGTCATGGGGTTTGCAGATCTGCTTTATCGATTGAAAATACCCTATAACACGGAGGGGGCGCTTGAAATTGCAGAAGAAGTGATGGGATTCATTCAAAAAGAGTCTCATGAAGCCTCAAAACATCTGGCCGAAGAGAGAGGCGTTTTCCCCAATTTCGATAAAAGCATTTTCAAAAACAAAAACGACTCTATCTATCGAAATGCTGCGACCACCACCATTGCGCCGACCGGCACTTTAAGTATCATTGCAGATTGCTCCAGCGGGGTCGAACCGCTGTTCGCATTGAGTTTTGTCCGAAACGTTATGGATAATGACAAGCTCATAGAGGTGAATCCTTACTTTGAGAATGAAGCAAGAAAAAAAGGCTTTTATAGTTCTGAGTTGATGGATGCCATCGCCATGGATGGCGGCATTCAGCATTTAAACGAAATCCCCGAAGATGTTCGTGAGGTCTTTGTAACCGCACATGATATTTCTCCCGAATGGCATATCCGTATGCAGGCCGCTTTTCAAAAGCACACGGATAATGCTGTTTCAAAGACCGTCAACCTGTCCCGGGATGCCACCGTAGACGATGTACAAAAAATTTATGATCTGGCCTACGAGTTGGATTGTAAAGGCGTCACCATTTACAGAGACGGGAGCAAGGAAAATCAGGTTCTTTCCTTCGCCGGAAAGGAGACGCCCTTCGCTACCCCCACTGCTACGGTCAAAGAACGGCCTGAAACACTGGAGGGGTTTACCTCCAGAATGAAAACAGGCATGGGGCAGCTGTACGTCACGGTCACTGAATTTGAAGGGCTGCCCTTTGAAGTGTTTGCAACCATCGGCAAATCAGGAAGATCCACCACCGCAAAGACAGAAGCCATCGGCAGGCTCGTTTCCCTTGCTTTGAGATCCGGGGTAAAGGTAGAAAATATCATAGAGCAGCTGAAGGGTATCGGTGGAGAACATCCTGTATTTCAAGATGGCGGCCTAGTTTTGTCGATCCCGGATGCAATTGGCAGAATTCTTGAGAAAAGGTATTTGAAAGACGGCTCCTACAAGAAAAGCAGATACGGTAACAGCCTCCTTGGAGAAATCTGCCCGGAATGCAGCCACACCGTCAGTTTTGAAGAGGGCTGTATGATCTGCCATTTCTGCGGCTTTACCAAATGCTCTTAGCCCGGTGTATGTCTTTCGGGTTTTACGCACGACAATCCCGAATGTGCCAAAACATTTAATCTCACACGTAAAAGCCTTTTTGAGAGTTCATCAAGACCCGGTGCGATGATGCGTATCGATCAAAATCCTGTGTTTAGAAAATCTTTCATCCCTTGGTATGACTCTGAAACCGCGTGTATCATTGTTATCATATTGATGACCGTCGTTTTTTTATTTGGCTTTGCAGGGATTTCGGTGGCACATGAAAATGTGAAATATCAAGAGGAAGTTTGGGTTGCAGTTCTTCTTGTTGTCATGAGCGGCGGGGTTCTGCTTACCACCACCGTTCGGCTGATAAAAAGGTATATCCGCCGATCTTCAAAATAACCGTCCCGAATTTCTCATATCAGTTGACAAATAAATACAGTTTATTGCTCACAAGGATCAGCCCCACAATAATCAACAGGATCCCTGCGACGGCATTGGCGTATTTCAACGCCTTTGATGCCTTTTTAATAAAAACCAACAGGAAATTGATAAAAATTGACAGGACAATAAAGGGTAGGGCCAATCCGGCTGAATAGATGGCAAGGAGCAAAATTCCCTGCCATACGGTCTCCTGGCTGCCGGCAATAATAAGGATTGATCCTAGCAATGGCCCGATACATGGAGTCCATCCAGCGCCGAAGGCCATTCCGATGATAAGTGTTCCGAAAAAATGTATCGGCTTCTTTTCCATGGCAATTCGCTTTTCAAAATCGAGGCCGGGTATTCGGATTAAACCGGTTAAATGAATCCCTAAAAGGATTATAAAAAAACCCCCGATTATCCGTATCAATTTTTTGTACTTGTACATCAAGCCGCCAAGAAAAGAGGCTGATGCACCCATAAGGATGAAGACCAGGGAAAATCCAAGAACGAACAAAAAAGTTGAAAGAAATACTTTTTTCCTGCACGAAGTGAAGCTTTAGCTTTATCCTCGAAATACTCAATGTATTCCTGCCTGTCCCGTAGGTCCGGCAGATCGTACTGGGATGGTTAAAATTTTCGCCTTCCTTGAACTTGAGCAAAAATGAACATTTTTCAAAGGTCTCTGTGTAATGGTTCGAATCAAAGTTAAGTTTGTGCCTGACTGAAGATCAAAAACATTGTTTTTCCTTCAGGCACCGCTTACCCCCCTGCAATGAGGGGAATTAGAAACACCTCTGAATTATCGGGAATCCGAGTCTTTTCAAAATAAGGCATGGATACATGCTTATCGTTGATGCGTACAACCGCATAATGATGGGAATCGCCTATATCCCTGAGCAGATCCGCAACGGTCATCCCTTCATACCAGGACCGCTGCTTTCCGTTAACCCTGAACATCATTCAATCCCGTGAGCCTTAAGTAATTCCAGAACATCCGGAAAATCGATGCCCAGACGCCTTACGGTTTCAAGGGTTGGAATTCCATTGGCGGTCCATCCCCGGCGTTTATATACGGCATCTTTAAGTTCTTCATAAAGCGCCTCACGAAATTTTCGGAGCAGCCGGATTTTCTCTTCCGTGTCCATCCCTGTGATATCGACGTGATGTTTCTCTACAAGCTCTTTGTCGTAACGATCGCGCCGTGATTCATATTCAACCGGTTTTACCGGCCCCATGGCTCGATAGGGAATGTCGTCATGATCCCGCTGTCCAAAACCCATTTTTAGGTTGAAAATGCGCTGGAAATTGTAAACCCCTTCGCTCATCCGAATAATTTCGTCGGGTTTTGTCTTTTTTCCGGTAACTGCGGTGTAATATTCAGCATACCACTCTACGTGTTTCATAACCTTTGCAGGTTCTCGGGTGTCTTTGTTATCTTCAGGTATAATATCGTTCCAGGGAAGTTTGCACAGTCCACATAAACCGAACCATGTTCTAAACATTGGGAACCAGTGGAGCGCTTCTGCCTTTTGCTCAAAGGTCGGCATAAAATTGTGCACCATATCGAGAAAGATCAACCAAGCTTCATCATGCTGCGGCCCTTTGAGGGCAAGGCCGTAACCTCCCTGTTGGGCAAGAGATTCTTTGGTCATATACTCCGAGAATTCCAAGCCCTTGGCTTCCATCCCGATATCCTGCATGATGTGAGGATCCGCTTTATAGTCTTTGGCAAAAATCGACTTCATTTGGCGGACGCCTTGCCCCACGATTAAACCAAAACCGTCGCCTTCAGCCATTTGGTGAACCATCTCAAGCGCCGCCAGACGGTTGCCGAATGAAAGATGGATTCCCCGGGTATGGGTTTCGTCGATGAGGCCCATCTCAAAGCATTCCATGGCAAATGCGATGCTCGTGCCCACTGAAATGGTGTCAAGGCCATAGGCGTCGCAATAGAAATTCATCTCAACAATCATGTGGGGATCAAATATTCCCAGATTTGATCCGCATCCGGCGATGGTCTCGTATTCAGGGCCGTCTACGAAAACTTTGGTCCCTTTGTAGGGTCCGGTCAGCGGAACAAAGTCTTTGACACCATGGGAGCAGGCAACCGTGCACCCCATCCAGCATCCATCATAACCCGTGTCGAATATTCGTCTGTACACCTCTTGGCCAACATTGACTGCTTCCGGATGCGTTCCATATTGAAAATTATAGGTGGGCAGCAAATCAAAGTCATTCATAATGGTGACAAGGTGGGTTGTGCCGATGGTCGCCATTTCGTTCTGCTTGGGATCGAGTTCAGCAATCTCTTTGGAGTGTTTTCTTCCCACCGCTTTTAATGCATTCCCATCGGCAGGATTATTTGTGTCGACTTTAACGGTATCCCATCGTGCCACAATGGCTTTAATCCGTTTGTCAGCAAAGACACTGCCGATTCCACCACGCCCGGCCTGCTTGTATCTGGCCCGCTTTCGTTTCAAATCATACCAGGTAAAGTTGAGACATCCCATCCGCGTATTTTTTGCACCCGGACCTGTGGAAACAACAGAAATATGTCGGGGTTTTCCCTGTGCAAAGTGTTCTGTCAATATGGCTGAAAGGTCATAAGAGTCGTCCGGCAACCCCGATGTTTCTAAAATTTGGACCTTTTCATCAATGCCGTCAATTAGAATTACGATATCCTTTTCGGTTTTCCCTTTGACTTCTAAGGTATCAAACCCGGAAAATTTAAGATAAGGCCCGAAATATCCCCCGACATTGGAGTCTATAACGGAACCTGTTAACGGAGAAATGGTGGTCACAATGCTTTTGCCGGAGCCCGGATATAGGGGGGTTCCGCCCATAGGCCCCGATGAGATGCATATTGCATTATCCGGATCCGCCCATTTTGTCGTGCTTTTCACCGCATGCCAGAGCAGCCAGAGATCAAATCCCTTCCCGCCGATGAATACGTCTTTCATTTTTTCGTCAACAGGCTTAATAGAAATGTCTGGAACAGAGATATCTATAAAAAGGGTTTGGTTGGCATAACCTTTTTCTATAATAGGTCTGTCATAATTGAAAGTCTTTATGGTTTCCATTTTATATTCCATAATCATATCAGCCCTTTATAATTTATTGGCAACCGTTATTTTTAAAATTTCGGGTTACAATTTCACCCAGTTCCTTGGATCGCTGGGTAGCGACCTCTACGGCATCGATAAGGGTGGTTCGGAGTCCCCCTTTTTCCAGAGAATGAATTCCGGCAATTGCGGTTCCTCCGGGAGAAGTCACCATATCTTTTAATCTGCCCGGATGTTCTTTGGTCTCCATCAACAATTTTGCAGCACCCAGAACTGTCTGGCTTGAAAGAAACAGGGCATCTTCCCGTGCCAGTCCTACCTTTACGCCGGCGTCAGCCAATGCATCGACAATCAGAAAAATGTAGGCAGGCCCGCTGCCGCTTAAACCGGTGACGGCGTCCATGAGGTTATTTTCTTTGAGGAAGATGCTTTTGCCCATGGAATTGAAGATCGCCATTGAAAGTTGGATATCCTCTTCGGTGGCATTATCTCCTGCCGCAATAACCGAGGCACTTTCTTTAACAAATGCTGCAATGTTGGGCATGACGCGAATAAGGCGCAATTCTTTTTTTAGACACGACGCTATGGCAGCCAGAGGAACACCGGCGGCAATAGAAATGATGAGCTTGGACATATCCAGGCAAGATGTTGTTTCCTTCAATACCGAGGCAATGATCTGGGGCTTGACCGCGTAGATAACAATATCCGAAATTTCAACTGCTTCGATGTTGTTTGTCAGTGTGATCACTCCATATTTTTCTTTGACGGATTCAAGCTTATCTTTCCGAACATCTGTGCAAATGATATTCTCGGGATTGGATGATTCCGAAGCAATGAGCCCGCTCACAAGGGCTTCTCCCATATTCCCTGTTCCGATAATAGCAATTTTTTTGTCTTTTAACATGAATTTGATTCTCCCTTAACTATTTATAATTATTCTCCCTATACTATTCTTGCATAAAGTTTGCGGTGTATTGAAACAATTGACACAGCGGGTTCAATTCGCAAACAGGTGCTTCCGTCGGCGACGGATCGGCGTTTGAGCCGCCTGGGACAGAATCGAGTGAACCCCATAAAGGTTTAAAGGGTAAATATGTTACCCTGTCTTTTATCGTCTGAATATTTAGTGTGTCAACGATTTTGCCTGAAATATCTTGACTTATGGTTAATATATCATTAAATTTTTAAAAAATGTTGTCCCTAATTCATTAATCAAAAAGACGAAAGATCGTTGTTAATATGTTTATCGTCGGCAATTTTTTAATGGCTGTTGCAGTTATTCTCCGTTATGTTCTCACGTTTTATATGTGGATCGTTATCGCGCGGGCGGTACTTTCGTGGGTGAATCCAGATCCCTATAATCCCATCGTCCGGTTTATTCATAATGTGACCGAACCGGTTCTGTACCGAATTCGCGAAAAAATCCCCGTCAATTTTGGCGGTATCGATTTTTCCCCGATTATTGTTATACTTGGTGTGATATTTCTGCAAAATTTTGTCGTCAACAGCCTTTTGAGATTGTCCGCAAATTTTATGTAATCAAAGAAAACAGGTGACACATCATGAACATTACTCCCCTTGATATTCAGCAGCAGCAGTTTAAAACAAAGTTCAGAGGCTTTGATGTCCGGGAGGTGGACACTTTTCTCGAACAAATGGCGGATGTTTTCGAATCGTTACAAAGTGAAAATAAGCGCTTGCGTAAAGAAATTAAACGGCTTCAACTCGAGGGTCAGGGATATCGGGAGCGGGAGGAGAGTTTCAAGCGCGCGATGCTGAATTCCCAGAAAGTTTTGGAACAGATGAAGCAAAACGCCAGGAAATCGGCGGAATTGGTTGTTGCCGAGGGAGAGGTTGCGGCTGAAAAAATCCTTAATAGGGCGCAAAACCGACTGGCACAGCTTCATGAAGATATTATTGAATTAAAACGGCAACGCATGCAGATCGAAGTCCAGATTCGTGCCGTTATTGAAACCCATACCAAACTCCTTGAAATCGGAAAAGAAGACGCCAGCATCAGGGAGGAGGAAGATGACAAACTAAAGCTGTTTAGACATTCTGAATAAACGGATAGAACGATATGGCAAAAATTGATGCGTTTTTTAAATTGATGAATGAGCAGAGCGCCTCAGATCTTCACCTTGTATCCGGCCAGCCGCCAGCCCTCCGAATAAGGGGTGAAATGGAGAGGATTAAATATAAGGTGATGGAAAATGATGAATTGAAAGCCATGCTCTATGAAATTGCGCCCGAACACAAGATCAAGGAGTTTGAGGAGACGGGAGATGTCGATTTCGGATATGAAATACCCGGTATTGCCCGGTATCGATCAAATTTCTTTATGCAGAGAAATGGTGTGGGTGCGGTTTTCAGGCAAATTCCTGAAAAAATAATGACCGCCGAAGATCTGGGTCTTCCCAATGTAATTTCCAAACTGGCCTCACTCCCCAGGGGGCTGGTTTTGGTAACCGGCCCGACCGGAAGCGGCAAATCGACCACCTTGGCCGCAATCATCGATGTTGCAAACCGTACCCGGAAAGACCATATAATTACCATTGAAGACCCCATCGAATTTGTTCACAAGAGCCAAAGTTGCATTGTAAACCACCGAGAAGTTGGAATCCATACCCGGTCATTCAGCTCGGCGCTAAGGGGTGCTCTTCGAGAGGACCCGGACATCATTCTCGTGGGTGAAATGAGGGATCTTGAAACCATATCCCTTGCCATAGAAGCCGCGTCAACCGGTCACCTTGTTTTTGGCACCTTGCATACCATGAGCGCAGCAAAAACAATCGATCGTATCATTGAGGTGTTCCCTTCAAGTGAACAGGCTCAAATCCGTTCGACACTGGCTGACGGAATCCGGGCGGTTATCGCGCAGGTCTTGTTAAAAAGAGTCGATACAAATGGGCTCTGCGCCGCCCTTGAGATATTAATTGCAACTCCAGCGGCCCGAAATCTTATCCGCGAAGGTAAAACCCACCAGATTCCCTCGGTAATTCAGACCGGGAGAAAATACGGCATGCAGCTTTTGGATGATGCCGTTATGGAACTGCTTAACAAAGGATGGATCGGTGCTGACGACGCTTATGCCAAAGCCAATGACAAGGGAAGATTCAGAGAATTTTTAAAGGATCCCCCCGCTGACTTCACCGAGGCATGACAATCTTATGAGGATATATTGTGAAAAAGCAGGAGATTGATCATATTTTGGCAAGAATGCTGGATACCTACGACAATGTTTCAGATCTGAATATTACCGTTGGAAAACCATTTCAGGTTGAAACTTCCGGCGAACTTGCTGTGGTGGATATGGACCCGCCGTTTCATGAAATCACCCCTTTTCAGGCTGAAATTTTCGCCCTCAATCTTATCAACCAGAACCGACGGCTCACCGAGAATCTCTTGCTTGAGGGATCCTGTGATTCTTCCTATGAACTCCCCGGCAAGGCTCGCTTCAGGACCAACATCTTTTCTCAGCGAGGGAATTATTCCATTGTCTTGCGGAAACTTGCGACCAAAATTCCGACCTGCCAGGAACTGGGCATCCCCGGTTCCTTTTTAGAAATGGCTGAAGAGAAAAACGGCATCGTCCTGATCACAGGCGCCACCGGCTGCGGAAAATCGACCTCTCTGGCTGCCATACTCAACGAGATTAATGATGCCAAATCGGTTCATGTCGTGACCCTTGAAGATCCGGTGGAGTTTGATCATCCTCATAAAAAATCCACGTTCAATCAGCGGGAGATGGGAGAGGATTTCGACACATTCTCCGGCGGTCTAAGAGCAGCCCTGCGACAGGCTCCAAAAGTGATCCTGGTTGGAGAGATGCGCGACCGGGTAACATTGGATATTGCTCTCAGTGCTGCCGAGACCGGCCATCTGGTTTTAAGCACCCTCCACACGGTGGATGCCGGACAGACAGTTAACCGTATCATCGGGATGTTCCCTCCAGAAGAAGAAAATCAAATACGCACCCGGCTCGCTGACGTGGTTCGCTGGATCGTATGCCAAAGGCTGCTTCCAAAGGTCGGCGGCGGACGGATTGCAGCCTTTGAGATAATGCGCACCAATCTTCGTGTCAAAGACACAATCCTGCATGGAGAATCCGAAGGTAAAACATTTTATGAGATCATCCAGGCCGGAGAGGCATTCGGAATGAGCACCTTTGACGATTATATCGTAGGATTGTACGAACAGGGTGTCATCACCCAAGAGACAGCCATGGCCTACAGCTCTCGAAAAGGTGAAGTGGGCCGCGGCATCGACGCGATCAAGAGCGTCCGGGGAGAGGCTACGACGGATATTGAAGACCTGAAGGTCGACCATGAATACGGCAAGGGCTTGAAGAAATAATCTAAAATCTAAGTTGAGCGATTTTCAGGGAAGAGATGTGCCGAGATCTTGATGCAGCAGGGGATCTTCAATCTCAATAAAGGAAAAATGATGGATGTTGTGTGCCAAAAGTGCCTGGCTAAGTTTAAAATACCGGACGAAAAGATCCCAAAGGGACAGTCTTTTTCGTTACCCTGTCCCCAGTGTGAAAACAAAGTTTTTGTCGATTCCCGCGATCGTACACGATCTTCATCTTTCAACTCCGATATGAAAAATGAAAATGGAATCATTGATGAAGTCGACGCCGGCACCTATGATGCTTCGGATAAGCCGTTTGATTTTGTTGAAGAGGGGGTGGAGACAGCCCTTTTGTGCGAACCCGACGCGGCTGTTCGAGCGAAAATCATAACCGCTTTGTATAACATGGGATATCACACCACGGCGCCCCTGCTTCCCAAAGACGCTCTCAAACAAATGCGATTTCACGTTTTCGATATGATCGTTCTCAACGAACGCTTTGGCACCCGGGATCCAAACATGAACAACGTCCTCAAGTATCTGGATCGCCTCAATATGTCCATACGTCGGAACATCTTTGTGACCCTCGTCACCACCCAATTCAGGACCATGGACAATATGGGAGCCTTTCACAAAAGTGTTAACCTGATTATCAACCTTAAGAATATAAACGAAATAGAAAAAATTCTAAGGCGCGGGAAAACCGATTATGAGAACTTCTACCGTGTCTACAAGCAGTCCCTCATTAAAACCGGCCGAATATAATCGGTGAAATATCCGGGATAATCCGAATTGCTCATGACAAACTATACCTGTGCCGACTATCGGATCGAAATGATCGTCCTGAGTCTCAGGCATCGTCTGCAGCGTGAAGATCTGAGTGAAGAAGAAAGAAACGATATCATTTCACAGATGAAAAAACTTGAAGCAGCAATGGAGCTTGATTAAATAATACTTTCTGCAAAACAGGATTGTAAATTTTAAAGGCTTCAAGAACCTATCTCAAAATAAAGATTTTGGTTCAAGATCAAGGCAGGGCCGAGTTTTAACCCGCAGGCATACTCAAGTATGTCGAGGAGTTAAAACGAGGGCAAAACGCCGAGATTGGGCCAAAAGATTATTTTGAGATAGATTCTATAAACTGTTGCTGATGATCCTCAAACCCTCCAAGGTCAAGGCCGGCTCAACAACCTCGATCATCTCAGATACCTGATACATCAGCTCTGCCAGACCGCCTGTGGCGATGACACGGGGATTCGTGCCCATTTCCATCTTCATGCGCGTGACCATTCCGTCCACCAGGCCTGCATATCCAAAAATAATTCCGGCCTTGATACTGCTCGCGGTATCTTTGCCAATCACACTTTCGGGTGGAACAAAAATCTCAACCCGGGGGAGTCTGGATGCTTTTATGAAAAGTGCTTCAGCAGAAATCATAATTCCGGGACTGATTGCACCCCCAAGGTATTCCCCTTTCTCAGAAATAGAATCAAACGTTGTAGCTGTGCCAAAATCTATTACGATGAGGCTGGTTTGGAATTTATGAAATGCTGCAACCGCGTTGACGATCCTGTCTGCGCCCACTTCAGATGGATTTTTATATCGGATCGGCAATTTTGGAGCGGACCTGACATCCACCCAATGGGGTGGATGGCCAAGATATTTTCGACAGAACGAATCGAGGATGGTTACCATGGGTGGAACGACGCAGGAAATAATGGTCTTGTCGATATCGCTGGAATCGATATTGCTGCCTGCAAATAGGCTGGCAGCAAGTACGTTAAACTCATCTTCCGTTGTTCGTCTTTCCGTACGGATCCGCCAGTTTTGAATCAGATGACTGCCGTCGTAGACACCGATGACAGCATTTGTGTTCCCGACATCGATAACAAGGAGCATATTATAAATTCCTATGAAGTATTCCGTGCATTTTTTATGGCGTCAATAATTTTTACAGTGATACGTGTACTGGCAACATCGTGGACCCTGACCATATGGGCGCCGTTTAAGACGGCAGCGGCAACAGAAGCCTGACTGCCGGCCTCTACGATGGCCGATTCGGGATCGATATCTTCAACCGATGGATATTTAAGGATGTTTCGTAAAAAAGCCTTTCTCGAAGTTCCGATCATTATTGGAACCTCCAGGGTATTAAATTCCCTCAAGTGCTTAATTAATAAAAGATTATGCTCCAGGGTTTTTCCAAAACCGATACCTGGATCGATGATAATTTTTGATCTTGAAATGCCTTGATTTTCAGCGCGGTCCACTGCATTTTCAAGAAACGCTTTAATTTCGGTGACAGGGTCAACATATGCGGGTTCAATCTGCATGGTTTTTGGGGTTCCAAGCATATGCATCAAAATTACAGGAACCCCGTATTCTACCGCGACATCCGCCATTTGCGAATCAAGGCGAAGTGATGATATGTCGTTTATCATTGAGGCGCCGGCGTTAATGGCTTGCCTGGCCACGCCGGCTTTGTTTGTATCGATGGAAATGGGAATCGATATACGGTTTGCGAGCCGCTCGATGACGGGAACAACTCGCCGGATTTCTTCTTCTTCAGATACCGGAGCTGAAAATGGTCGTGTGGACTCACCGCCGATGTCGAGGATGTCGGCGCCATCTTCAAAAAGCTTCTGGCCCTGATGTACTGCACCCTCGAATGAAAAAAAAATCCCCCCGTCTGAAAATGAATCCGGCGTTACATTCAAGACCCCCATAATACACGTTCGGCGACCGAGAGCCAGACGGTGCTGATTCCATTTAAGGTGATATGTTTTCATTAAAAGATTATGTTAATTTTCAATTCGATCGCCAATCCCGCAACCCCGCTGAATCGGGATCTTTGCTTTGCTCCCACGAGACCTCGACGGATTCCGTCGCGTCGCTGCCGGGTCGAGGAACGCTGGGCGTCAAAAAGGGATGCCATGAAGCAAAACAGGGTGTAAAACTTGGGTTAAGAGTCCGCCGGATCGCTTTCGGTTTCTTCCTTGATTTCTGTTTGATCTGTTTCAGCCTCTGTTTGGGGCTCTTCAACCGCTTCTTCGTCGTTGATACCCTTTGAGGGAAATTCAAAACCCGGTTTCATGGAGAGTATGAGTGTATCGAGTTCACCGCCTAAAACCGTCTCTTTTTCGAGCAGAAGGTCGGCTAAAGCGTGAAGAATATCTAAATTTTCTTCTAAAACGTTTTTAGCGATATTGTAAGCTTTTTGGACCAGCCGACTTATTTCTTCATCAATTTTCCTGGCTGTGTCCTCAGAATAATCCCTATGTTGTGCAATTTCCCGGCCAAGAAAAATGTGTTCTTCCTCTTTTGAATATGAAAGCGGGCCCAGCACATCACTCATGCCCCAATTGCGTACCATCTTTTGGGCAACATCGGTTGCCTTTTTAATGTCGTTGGAAGCGCCGGTACTAATGCGGCTGAAAACGATTTCTTCGGCCACCCGTCCGCCAAAAGCGATAGACAATTCGCTTTCAAGCTGGTCCTTATATTTAAAATCGCTCTCTTCCGGCAAAAACCATGTGATGCCGGCGGCCCGCCCCCGGGGAATAATGGTTATTTTGTTGACGGCATCTGTTCCGGGGAGAAAGCGGGCAACAAGGGCATGTCCGCCTTCATGATATGCCGTGGTCTTTCTGTCTTCCTCTCTGATGACCTTGGACTTTCGTTCCAGACCCATGTAAACTTTATCTTTGGAATCTTCCAGGTCCGACATATCAACTTTTTCTTTGTTTCTTTTAGCGGCTAAAAGGGCCGCTTCGTTCACGAGGTTTTCCAAGTCTGCACCCGAGAAACCGGGGGTTCCCTTTGCCAGTACAACAAGATCGACATCCGGCGCAACCGATGTTTTTTTCATGTGAACTTTAAGGATTTGTTGACGTCCGAGAATATCCGGCAGGGGCACAACCACCTGACGGTCAAACCGGCCGGGACGTAAAAGGGCAGGGTCGAGCACATCCGGACGGTTCGTGGCGGATATAAGAATGACACCCTCATTCGATTCAAACCCGTCCATTTCAACCAGAAGTTGATTCAACGTCTGTTCTCTTTCATCATGACCTCCCCCGAGCCCGGCGCCCCGGTGCCTTCCAACAGCATCGATTTCATCGATGAAAATTATGCAGGGGGCGTTCTTTTTTCCCTGGACAAATAGATCTCTGACCCGCGATGCGCCAACACCGACAAACATTTCTACGAAATCTGAACCGCTGATGTGAAAGAATGGAACATCGGCTTCACCTGCAATGGCACGTGCAAGGAGGGTTTTCCCGGTTCCGGGTGATCCCATCAGAAGTACACCTTTGGGTATCCTTCCGCCAAGCCGGGTAAATTTTTTAGGCTCTCTTAAAAACTCGATAATTTCTCCCAGTTCTTCTTTGGCCTCATCGATGCCGGCAACATCCTCAAAAGTGACCTTTTTCGATTGGTCAGATTGCAAACGGGCCCGACTTTTGCCGAAAGACATGGCTTTCCCGCCGCCAGATTGCATTTGACGCATAAAAAATATCCATACGCCGATAAGTACAATCATCGGGAACCATGAAACCAGTATAGACATATACCATGGGGAGTCGCTTTCAGGTTTAGCGTTAATGGAAACACCTTTTTTCCGGAGGATTTTGATGAGATCATCATCCTGGGGTGCATATATTTTGAAGCGAGTGTGGTTTACGTCCGTAACAAAGAGCTGTTGTCCCTGTATAACGACATCAGAAATGCGCTCATTGTCGACCATGGCAAGAAATTCAGTATAACTGAGATTGGTTTCTCCCATTTGCTGCTGATTGAAAAGGTTATAAAGCATGATCATCATCAGCGTGATGACTATCCATAAAGCCAGGTTTTTATAGAAAGGATTCAAAAGACTTAGCCCCCTTGAAAGACATTTTATGATACGTTAATATTAATCATCATTATCGATTAGGCAAGAAAAAATTCCACCTTCAGTACATTTCTGGTTGAAGGCGTAATTACAACAGATTCATCTGCTCTATGGCCGACAACCCAAATTATTTTATTTCGGTTCAGCAGAATGGGGCATTTTATCCGTTCATTTCGCGGGACTTTTTTATCAATAAAGAATTTTTTCAACTTCTGAGTTCCGTCCATACCCATTGGCCTAAAAGCGTCTCCCGGACGGTAGTTTCTCAGAACCATCGGAAAACATAAGGTGTCTTTATCAAAAAAACCGGTGTATTGTCCAGCATAACAATCATCGGGCATGGTTTCGGTGCTCATTTCAGAAAATTCTAAATGCGCGCCGATTTCTTTAATAAATACAGATTCGGGTTTTGTTATATTGTATTCAAAAACAAACGGTTTGGAATGGCCGGATTTTACGTCAAGATTACGTAATGCGCTTTTTTCCTGGGAAATCACTATAACGTCTCCGCTCCGCCGGATTCTGATACGATCCGGAAGATCGAGTCTCCCATACGTCGGTCCTTTTTCCAAAAGGCGTAGCACAGCGTCGATGTTGACAAAACTAATACGTCGTAAATCCCCCTTTATGCTTGAGATTGCTTTTCGTAATATTCGCCGTTGTGCTGCTGTATGCAATCGATCAAGCATTGAGGCAGAGAACGTGATACGATCATCCTGAACGTCTAACACGGTTTTTTCAAAAAGCGGGTGAATTACATCTTCAATCCACGCTTCTTCAGAAAGCATAATCGATGAAAGCCGGTTGAGTGTTTCAGAAATCTTCGGATTATAAGCGGTTTTTAACAATGGAATTAATTTGTGGCGGACTTTGTTCCTTAAATATCTCGTATCCCTGTTGGATGCGTCAGAAACGCATTTCAAACTATTTTGATTCAAGAAATCAATGATTTCGGACCGGCTTAATTTTATCAACGGCCGGATAATCTTTCCGCCTCTGACTGGCGGTATACCTGAAAGACCCAACGGACCGCTTCCTCGGAAAAGATTCATCAAAACAAGTTCTGCATTATCGTCTGAATGATGTCCAAGTGCAATTTTATGGTATCGGTTTGTTTCCGCAACTCTGTTTAAAAAGGTGTATCGAACCCGCCGGGCTGCTTCTTCCAGTGAAAGCCTGTTTTTAATCTGATATTCATGAACATCCTCTTTATGAATATGGCAAGGCAATCCCAACCGGTCTGAAAGGGTTTCGACAAATGCAGCTTCTTTGTCTGAGTCGTTCTGGCGGAGGCAGTGATTTAGATGTGCGATACCAAGTTTTAGGGAAAAACGTTCGGTCAGTGCACGCAGCACATGAAGAAGGGCGACGGAATCAGGTCCGCCGGATACCCCAACGACGACGGAATCTTTTTCTTTCAGCATTCCGTGGGCTGTAACGGTCTCCTCGACAATTCGTAATAATTTCTTATTCAAATCTTTGTGCAATACCGGCATGACCCTGTGACTATTAATTGCTTGGATTTTGAAAAATTTGTATAGATTTCAAGAGCTTTAATTATGATACGCTGATTCTTCCATGTCAATAAAAAACACCGGCAGGGCAAACGCATTTGAATCCCAATAGAGAGAGAACGCTCCACGACGGCGTATATCTCTTTCCAACCGACTGGAACTTGTGCTCGAGCACCCGTAAGCCCGAGCCGTGCCAGAGTTATAAAGAACAATCCGTCAAAAACATGAGACCTTTGAAAAAGGTTCAATTTTGTTCAAGTTCAAGGAAGGCGAAAATTTTAACCACAGGAATACATAGAGTGTTTCGAGGATAAAGCTAAAGCTTCACTTCGTGCACAATGTTGAGCCTGACGAAGAAATTGGGCAAAAAGGGGCGTTTTGCAAAGGTCTCAACATATCCGATGGATGTTTCACATTATAATTTCATTCGGTTCGGTCTAACGCGTGCTAAAGCCCTTCAAACAGCCAGTTGGTTTCCAAGAGAAACACACCGTTGCTTCGCTGTACCGAAATCAAATGCGTTCACCCTGAAAACACCGGATATCTCGCATGTTCGGTGATGCTTATTTGGGCGTGTTGGGGTATTGGAATCATTAAGAATTCCAATTTTAGAGCGGCGAAGCCACAGGATTATAACACCGCGAAGCGATTTTATAACTTGAATTTTTATTATTATCGATTATATTCATGGTCATGGTTGTGCTAGGTGGGGAGCTAGCGGTGCCCTATACCCGAAATCCGCTTTATGCGGGGCTGAATTCCCTCTAAAGGGTCTGAACCTGGGAGCCTATAAGTCATCCTGATCGGCCGCCGCGCAACAGACGGTTACGAACCTCGTCAGGTCCGGAAGGAAGCAGCGATAAGTAATGCGGTCTGTGTCGTGGATCGATCCCGATCAATTTTTTGGCTTATTATGTTTCAGCAAAGATTCGATAGAGGGTGCACAACCAAATTATTATCCTTCTCATTTTTTGTGCTGTTCTTAGGCCCTCTAAATTCCATAACCAAAAATTCCCGTTTCCGCCTTGACAATATTATAGACAGTCTTATTTTCTTAAGCAATGTTGTGGTTTTAG
>JAAXQD010000240.1 GCA_012974475.1 Desulfobacterales bacterium | reverse complement strand
AAAAAGGAGAAAAATTATGAATACCAAAAATATAATAATACTGGCGGTCGTCTTGGGTGTGCTGACTTTCGGTGCCCTTTCCTGGGCATCAACGGATCTGCCGTTAATGGCTACAAAGGCCCACCCAAACGCAAGTGGAACAGCCTCTTTTAGCCAAGACGGTTTGAGCATCCGGGCCAAAGGCCTTCAACCCGACAAGGTTTATACGGTCTGGTTTGTAAATATGAAACCTAAAAAACATGAGATCGGAGCAGGCAACCCGCCGTATATGTTTAAAACGGATTCCAATGGAAATGGCCTATATGAAAGTCACCTTTCCGATTTGCCGTTCGGCAAGTGGGCGATGCTTATGGTAGTGCTTCATCCGAACGGTGACCCCATGGATATGAAAAATATGGTGGGCGCCCTTTCTGCCAAGATTCCGGAAAACAGATAAACCGGATGCGTATCGACAGATGTTTTAATAGACTCGTGGGTCAAGCATGACCGAAGCCCGGCACATATCCATGCCGATGATTGCAATTTCATTTTTGATGCCTTTTGCCATCTTGGGTATCCTCCAGTGGTATCAGGTTTCTGAAGACGAAATATTTGCTATAAACGTTCAGGTCATTTCTCTCAGCCAAATGCCCTTGGATCGATCATGGAAAATTATTGACAAGGTCTCCATGTTGATCTATTTGAATTGGAAAAATTATTGATGCAACTTAATGGTGCCCAATGATAAACTTGGGCGAATAGGGAAACCGGTGAAATTCCGGTACGGACCCGCCGCTGTGATCGGGGACCATCGCCGCAATACGCCACTGCCGACCCTTAGGTCGGTGGGAAGGCGCGGTTAGTAGAATGATCCGAAAGTCAGAAGACCTGCCATTGAGTTCTGTTTTTGGGGAAATGGCAAATCCTCAAGCGATTATCGCTTGGGGATTTTTTTTGGGTAACGAAAAGGAGCGAACAATATGAAATTGGAAGAGATTTTAAAAGGAATCCAGCCGGTGGACAATACATGGATCCAAAAGGCCCGTGAACGAACGTCTCAGCTGGTAATGCCCACCCGGGCCCTGGGAAGGCTTCATGAAGTTTCGGAACGGCTTTGCGGCATCCGGAAGACCCTTGAACCTTCGGTGAAGCGCAAGGCTGTTCTGGTGATGGCCGGAGATCATGGAGTCGCATGTGAAGGTGTCAGTGCGTATCCCCAAGAGGTGACCGGAGCGATGGTACAAACATTTTTAAAAGGTGGTGCGGGAATCAATGCCATATCCCGGCACGTCGGCGCAGACGTCTGGGTGGTGGATATGGGTATTATTCCGGAAATGAAGCCGGATATGACAGAGGGCGGAGATCGGCTGCTGGTACGAAAAATCGCTTCGGGTACAGCAAACTTGGCAAAAGGACCGGCCATGACCCGCAAGGAGGCTGAAATATCGGTTTTAACCGGGTTTCAGCTTGCAACCGAGTTTTTTGATGAGGGCGTTGAAATTCTGGGTACCGGAGACATGGGAATCGCCAACACCACTCCTTCTGCGGCCATTGGAAGTGTGGTTACCGGTATTCCTCCTGAAGAAATGGTCGGCCGTGGTACCGGCGTCGACGACCAAGGTCTTCGAATAAAACAAGCGGTCGTAGTCAAAGGAATTCAGGTCAACCAGCCGGATCCTGATGACGGACTGGATGTTTTGGCCAAGGTCGGGGGTTTCGAGATCGGCGGGATTGCGGGGTGTATTCTGGCCGGAGCATTTTATGGCCGTCCGGTGGTTATCGACGGCTTCATTTCAACGGCTTCAGCCCTGATCGCCCAGACCCTTTGCCCCAGGGTCATCGATTATATTTTTGCTGGACACCGCTCTGAAGAAGCCGGCCACGGCCTAATGTTGAAATACCTGGGAATCGAACCGATTCTCGACCTAGGAATGCGCCTGGGTGAAGGGACCGGCGGTGCGCTGGCCATGAGTATTATGGAAGGTGCGGTTTGTGTTTTTAATGAAGTGCTCACGTTTGAGGAAGCCGGAGTTGCAGATAAAGGGTGAATAATCCGGGCCCATCTTGGATCTCCCTGCGCGGGGAATGACCCTATTTTTCAAAATTAAATAAAAAAATCTTGACGTAGCCGGATCATTTATTCTAAACAGGTTTTATTATGTTCAGATGCTCGATTCGAGCTTAATAGGGAACCCCGTTAAAATCGGGGACGGGCCCGCCGCTGTAACCCTGCCCTTTTCCAACACCATTTGGTAAAGGGAACCCTTTTAGCCTTTGTGCGCCACTGTCGAATATGGATGGGAAGGTCGCTAAAAGGGGGGGAAGTCAGAAAACCTGTCTGAACAGATGGTATAACTATCGCGGATTGAGGTTTGCCAGAAGGATCTTGAGGATAAAAATGGGACATCCCCGGATCGATTAAAATCGGTCCGGGGATTTTTTTTGCCCCGGGCCCTAAATGAAACCTAATTTAGGGAGGGAGAAAAATGATGAAAAGATGGATCAATTGTTGGGTTATCTTCATGGCCCTAGTGCTTCCGGGATCGACCTGGGCAGAAGATGAAAAAAAGAATGAAAGATCGGAAACAACCATGAAAGAGGTGGTGGTAACCGCCACCCGACAGGCGGAGAAAATTTCGTCGGTGCCGGCGAATGTATCCGTTATTACGGAAAATGATATAAAGAATTCGACCGCCCGTGACATTCCGGATCTTTTGAGAACCCAAGCCGGTATTCATGTCAATGATATTGCCGGAAATCAACGAAACTACACCGTCGATTTGAGGGGTTTCGGGGAGACCGGACAATTAAATACACTGGTTCTGGTCGATGGACGGCGGGTCAACCAACCGGATCTGAGTGGCAGCGACTGGACGCTGATTTCTCTGAACAGAGTCGAGAGAATCGAAGTCATCCGGGGCGGAAGAGGAAGTGTTCTTTATGGCGACAATGCCTCCGGCGGTGTGATCAATATTATCACAAAGGAAGGAAAAGAATTTAAAACCGATGCAGCGGTGGCTGTCGGAAGTTATAATACGTTCAGAGCGAGTGCGTCGACCAGCGGGTCTTCGAACAATTTATCTTACGACATATCAGGAAGTTATATTAATTCAGACGGATACAGGGATAACAGCGATACCGAGGCCGGGGATGTGGGCGCCGATCTGGGGTATTATGTGGGTGACCGGATGAAAGTCAACTTGAGCGGCGGCTATCATAAAGACGACACGGGTTTGCCCGGAGCCATTAAAAAGAGCGAATTCGAACAGGGCGCATCGAGAACGGATTCACTGCATCCGGACGATTATGCCGATGTTGAGGATTACTATGTAAAACTGGCGCCGGAGATATTCTTCTTGAATGACAGTCTGTTCAAGATCGATTTTTCTTTTAGAGATAGAAGTTCATTGTTCTTTAGCTCCTTTTCCGGAGGAACCTATGAAGGCGATACCGGCATCGAAACCATTGCACTTTCCCCCCAGTTTGTTTTCAAAGAAAAGATTTATGGATTCAACAACAGTTTAACTTTTGGCTTGGATTTTGAGGATGCTGTTGAAGACATCACCAACACGACCACGTACCTGGGTTATCCGGATGTCGGGGTTTTTGAACTGGAAAAGGAAAACTACGGGTTTTACATTCATGACGAAATCTACCTTTTGGACCGTCTTGCCATTTCCGGAGGATATCGATATGATAAGGCAGAATTTAAATTTAAACCCAGCACGCCGGATTCCACTGACATGAGTGAAAGTCTTTACACGGCAGGTATCAATTACAATTTTTATAAAAAATCATATGCATATTTCAGTTTTTCACACAGCTTCAGATATCCGGTCCTGGATGAACTGTTCAACTTTTATACAAATACCATAAATACAGATTTGGTGCCTCAAACATCCGATGATTATGAACTCGGTGTCCGATATTATTTCACACCCAGCCTGTTTGCAAATGTAAATCTCTTTTACATCGATACGAAAGATGAAATCCTTTTCGACCCGGCCATCGGGTTATATGGCGCCAATGTGAATCTGGACGGAAAAACCCGGCGGGACGGCGTGGAAGTGGTTCTCAGCAAGGTCTATGAAAGAATGACATTGAGCGGGAG
>JAAXQD010000232.1 GCA_012974475.1 Desulfobacterales bacterium | reverse complement strand
AGAGGTCTCATAGGGTTCTTCCTTGTCCATCGATGGAGACCTTTGCAAAACGCCCCTTTTTGCCCAATTTCTGCGTCAGTCTCAAATTATAATCCTCGAAATACTCAATGTATTCCTCTGGTTAAAATTTTCGTCTTCCTTGAACTTGAACCCCGGTTAAATATTAAATACGGATTTAACTGGGCATGCAAAAATGAACATTTTTCAAAGGTCTCGGTCCTATGAAGCCCCTTTGATAAATTGGAATGGTAAAATATATGGGTGGACAAGCAAATACTGTCGACCACCTCACGTTTATAAACACAAAAGATGGGTGCGCACATAGCATTCACCCGGAAAGATTGGCACCAAGGGTTTTCAAAGAGATGGCTGTGGCCGTCAATGGCCGGATATCCGAACGGCGTCTTTTTGAAGATCTGCGTACAGTTCGACCGCATAAAAAATTTCGAAACTTGACAATTCCATGGCATTTCATAAAGAATACAGCATAAATGTGAACTTTAAGGAGCGTTGTATGCAAATTATCACCACCCATAAGAACATGGACTTCGATGCACTGGCATCTACGGTTGCTGCAACCATCTTATATCCGGAAGCGATTCCTGTACTTCCAAGGAGTGCAAATCCAAATGTTAAAGCTTTTTTATCCATTCATAAAGATTTCTTCGACGTATCCACCTTTGACGATATCGATACCGGCGCTGTGGAGCGTTTGATCGTCGTAGACATAAACAGCTGGGGGCGGCTCGGACGAATCGGCATGCTGGAAAACCGGGAAAATTTGGAGATTCATCTATGGGATCATCATTCGGGTTCCGGAGACATCCAGCCGACCTGGAAATGCCAGGAGAAGATGGGGGCAAATATTACCCTCATGATTCGACAGTTAAAATCGGAAAATAAGATACTAACCCCCATACAGGCCACACTGTTTTTAACGGGCTTGTATGAAGACACCGGCCATCTGACGTTTCCCGCTACAACAGCCGAAGATGCTTATGCCGCCGGATATCTGCTTGAACGAAAAGCAGACTTGAGCATCGTCAGCACATTTTTGAGTCCGGCTTACGGAGAAAAGCAGAAACATGTTCTATTTAACATGTTGAAATCTGCAAAAAGAGACACGGTGAACGGATACCATGTCAGTTTTAACAAAGTGGACATCGAAGGTCATGTGGACAGTCTGGCCGTTGTGGTGAATATGTACAGAGAGATCCTGAATGTAGATGCCGCCTTTGGTATATTTGCGAATAAAGCCCGTGACATATGTATGGTCATCGGCCGAAGCAATAACGACGATCTGGATGTCGGTGCGGTCATGCGAAGCATGGGCGGCGGCGGGCATCCGGCGGCCGGCTCCGCCGTACTCAAGTCCGTTGATCCGGATGAAGTCGAGGATATGATCAAAACACGAATCCAAGGAAATCATCAGGAATCCGTGAAGATCGTTGATCTTATGTCCTTTCCCGTTTTTACGGTGCTTCCCGATGTCAGCATGGAGACAGTGGCTTCCATTTTAAGGGAAAAGGGCTGTACCGGTGTTCCGGTGGTAAAGGGGGAAAAACTCGTCGGTATTATTTCCAGAAGGGATTTTAAGAAGGTAAAGAAAAAAAACCAGCTTAAGGCTCCGGTAAAGGCATTTATGAACACGAATGTAAAGACCATTTCACCCGACATAAGCCTAATGCAGGCCGCCCGCCTCATGGTCAAACATGACATCGGTCGACTCCCTGTGGTGGACAATGACCGCATCATAGGGATTCTGACACGGTCGGATGCCATGCGCTATTTTTATGATCTCGTGCCGGATTGAGAAAGGGATGGTTTTAATATGCAAGGTTCTTCTCCAATTTAGTTGGAGAAGAGGGTCCAAGGATTCCAGGGGTCAAGGATTTGATGAATCAAGGTGGCAAGGGTTTGTTTTCTAAAGACTTTATCGGCGCCTTTAACATTCTTTCTATTTCTGCGATGTCTTTTTTTGTGTACCCAACTCACTTCTTTGTAATTCTTTAGCATTTTCACTCGAACCCTTGAACCCTTGAATCCTCGAACCCTCTGAGATTACACCTACTTAATTGGAGATTACACACTTATTTTACCCCTAATAAACTACGGCTAATTGGGAGATGATCCATATGCAAATGTCAACATTGACAAATTTGTTAAAAGGACAACATTACGTTTCAAGAGTCACGGCTGAAAAGTTATGTTGGCCGTTTTAAGAGAACCATAAAACCTCCGATCAATCTTCTGTCGATCCGATAAATTCCAAAAAAACTTTCTGATTTTGTCCTTCTATTTCAGGCGTGCTTTTTTCCCAACTGTGAATCCTGCAGGCATCCGCCTGATCCGATGGAATGATACAGCCGATAAACGGCATAACAGGATCTCCGGCATATGATTTATAGTTTAATATCATGGCTTCGGTTCTGGGTAATTCCTCGAATTCCAGCAGTTGAGCGAAAAAAATTGAACAATCTCCTGTAAAAAAATCTCTCAATTCTCTCAGGGCCAAGATCCGTGATCTGAACGTATCTAAAGCAACTTCGGCACTGTCTGCCTCAATCATCAAGTTGAATTCACCATGCCTTCTGTTGGCATCCAACGCTTCTTCCTGATTCGAAACATAATAAAAATTTCCGATAAATAACATAAAACCTCCTAAATATAATGTGTTGCAGCAGCACCGCCTCCTGGGACAGGCCGCTCTGGGCTGGAAAGGTCTGATAGAAACAAATCATGCATCATCGCTCCATCGGGATTGTATCATCGTGAGTTGTTGCGTCTACTATTCCGTACAACGCTGAACGGCCCTGGGCACTTTCGAAAGAGGGCCTTTAAAATCCGGCTTCGGAATATCTTCAAGTCGAAGCCTTTTTAAAACCTCACCGACGTCTATCTTCACCCTTCCGGCACCTTTGCTGTCGTCGGTCAGATAGGTTTTCATGCCGGTGTGTGCGGCGATCATGTCATTAACGGGGTCGTTGCCGACCATCAGGCAGGCTTCGGGCGGAAGATCGATTTTTTGACAGATCTCCAGAAAATACTCGATCCTCGGTTTGCAAAACGACATGTTTTCGATGTGGGTGAGCAACTCGAACGGCAAATGGTCTAAATTGGCCCAGGCCAGGCGTTTCATCTGAACATTCAGTGGGAATATCGGGTTGGATGCCAGTACCAGTGTTAAACCGGTCCGGACGATGTTGTCCATGGTTTTATGCAAATGGTTCGGCAGTGTAATATTCACTTCCAGTGTGTCGTACTCCGTCTCGTAAAAGTATAAAAAACGGTTCCACAGTTCATCCCGCCGGTCCGTATACCCTCGAGCAAAGGCTTCCTTAAAATATTCGGCGTTTGTCATTTCACCGTTGTTTTGCACCATGGTCCGGGTGGCGCTGATCAGCCGCCCCACGAATTTATCTGGAGGTATGATATCCACAAACAGTTTTTCTATCCTCTGAAAATAGCCCTGATAAAACCTGTCTTCATCAAATAAAATCAAAGTGTTGTCTAAATCAAACAGAATGGCTTTCAACATGGTTATACTGTTTAACCTAAATACCACCGATCCGTCAACCCGGTAAATAAACCCGGTTCTTCTCCAATTTAGTTGTAGAAGAGGGTTCGAGGATTCAAGGGGGCAACCAGCAGTCCGGTACTTTGAGAATTTTTTGAAAGGAGGGTGTCACCCTGGTGAATGGAATCGTAAAATGGTTTAACGGCAGTAAAGGCTCTCAATTTTCCAACTAAATTGGAGAAGCCTCCTTTTTTAAACTTCATGATGTGCCGAAACTTTTCTTCGGATGGATCCCTGAGCTTAACTTTATAGGGGATCCGTCTTAAAAAAGCTTCATCCAACAATTCTTTGGGATCTATGTTGGTGCAAAAAATCAGCAGTTCGTCAAATGGGACTTGAAATTTAATCCCGTTGGACAGGGTCAGAAAATCGATTCGCTTTTCCAGAGGAAGAATCCATCGGTTCAACAAATCCCGTGGACTGATCCGCTGACGGCCAAAATCATCAACCACAAAGGTGCCGCAATTGGCTTTCATCTGGAGCGGAGCTTCGGAGATTTTGGTCTGGGGATTGTACTTGATTCCCAAGGAATCCAAATCCATTTCTCCACCGACGATAACGGCCGGCCGGTCGACTTTAATCCATCGTTTATCGTATTGAAGTCCTTTATCTTCGACAGAATGGTGCCACTGGGGATCGTAGAATTTCAGTAATTCACCGCCGATAAGCAGTGTTTTGGGTATATAGATGGCATCTTTAAAGCATTTGTGAACTCTCTTGGCGATGGACGTTTTACCGTTCCCCGGTGCGCCATACAAGAACACGCCTCTGCCGGAATTAATTGCCGGTCCCAACGTATAAAAGACATATTGTTCCAGAACCAGGTCGTGGAATGCTTCTCGCAATTCTTCAAACCCGGGAGTTTCATTTTGAATGGATTGGCTCTCGAAGCTTTTCAAATAGTCCGTGAAAGGAATTGGAGCAGAACCCACGTAGGCAGAAGTTTCTGCAGCGATGAGCGCTTTTGCTCGTCCCTGCCCAGTCAGCAT
>JAAXQD010000224.1 GCA_012974475.1 Desulfobacterales bacterium | reverse complement strand
TCCGGCAGCTGGTTAAGAATATGGGCGGTTATCTCCTTGCCGGCCCTCATTTCGTTAAGCTTACGCTGGAAAGGATTGCGTTTGTAAACAGGGTCCAATTGGAGATCCGGCGTTTCCACAAAATCACTGATCGGGTCGAAGAGAAACCTATTATGCCGGTCAAGGACGCCGCTGCGAAATACAATTGACGAAATATGGCCTTCGCCGGTTGCCCGCAGGCTCATGACAAAGCGCAAGCTGCCTTTTTTCAGATGGCTCTGATCAGGATGGGGAACGATAGAAGGGTTAAAAAGGGCAGCCGATTCAATGGCGTACTCTTTTGTAAAATAAGCTCCGATGAGGGCCTTTTGAACATCACTGAGCATTGTATTTCGTGGAAGATAATCCTTCACCTCATTCAGGTGCCGCTCAAAAATGTGTCCGATGTCTTCGTGTCGTACGGAAAAGCCAGCCATTATTTGATTAATTAAATTTTTAGCCGCTGTTTCGGACAAGTTCATTATTCGCTGAATTATTTTAGATATGCGATACCTGTCATCGGGAAGATGAAGAAGGGTGATTACCCGTGATGTATCCCCTACGATCTTATTTGTTTTTCTTTCAACTTTCAGCCCTTGATGGTTTTTTGTTTGCATATCAATGTGTCCTTAATGTCGATTGAAATTATACACTCTGCATCGAAAGTCTGTTCATCAGGACAGATCTTCAAATACAGCCTATCCACAAGTCGATTTTCCAGTTTGCGATCATCTATAGCGGAGGCCGGGCAACTGAGAGGCAGAGCGCTACCAATTCATCTATATTTTTACCGTACCGTCGTCTTCCGGAACAGCGCCGCAGGTAAAGACAACATTGGGCACATAGCCATTTACCTCCCAAGGATCCTCAGGCTGCAATATCCACTGATCGGAAACGCCGATGATGTTGGCCGGATCATCAAGGTCATGCAGGGCCGCCCCGAGTCGATACACTGTTCCGGACATCGTCTTAAAAACGCCATGGTAAATATGAAGCCAGCCTTTGTCGGTTTTGAATGGCGGTGCGCCGGGCCCGATTTTCATTTCATCCCAGTGATAAGCCACCGGCTTCATAATCACCCGGGAATCGCCCCAGTGCACCAGGTCGGGAGAATAGGAAATCCAGATCGACCAAGACGAAATTTCGGAATGTGGCCGGTCCAAACGCACATACCGATCGCCGAACTTTTCAGGGAAAATGACCACGTTGCGGAGGTCGGCCTGGGTGATCAGCGCAATACGTTCCACTTTTTCAAAATCCCGGGTGCGCGCCAGGGCAATCCGCACGCCGTGACGGGAATAGGCGCTATAGGTCAGCAGGTACTCGTTTTCTACCAGGGAAATCCGCATGTCTTCGACTCCGAAGGCTTCATATTCGGCAAAAACATTGTCCGTTGAAGGTATAAGAAAGGGTTTGGGATGAACCGTAAATGAGAAACCATCCTCGCTGTCGGCCCTGCCGATGATGGAGCGCCCGTTTAGCAGATGCGACCTGAAAAGCATAATGTAACGATCGTTATGTTTGACGATGCCGGCATTGTGAACTGTAGCTACTGGATACGGCACATCCTTTCTTGTCAGTATGGGGTTTTTTTTAAAACGTGTTATTATTGGATTATGCGTTTTCATAGTGGTCTGTCCTATAAAATCATTTTAAGATATTAGGCCACCTGTACCGGCTATCTGTTTTAAGATTTTTCGAGGCCATTCTACAGTCTTTCAGAGTCAAGAATCATTTCATAGACTTGTATGTATTCATTGACCATGCGGTCGACTGTGAAATGCCGTTCAACATGGCGACGACAGTATGCGCGGTCAATCTCTTTAATACGTGTAACAGTCTCAATAGCCTCGTCCACGTTGTTGACCATTAAAGGCGATTACGGGCGTACCGCAGGCCATGGATTCGATAACGGACAGACCGAAAGGCTCATCAAACTGTATTGGGTGCAATAGCGCGCAGGCTTTGCCGAGCAGCCGGTTGCGCTTAACGGGTCCGACGCTACCGGCATAAATCACCTTGTCGTTGTCTATGTGAGGGGCGACATATTTGTTATAGTAAGCCTGGTCCTGGATAATACCCGCCAATATCAGCTTTTTATTGCAGGCCCTGGCGATTTCAATAGCTTGTCGGGCACCCTTGTCATTGTGAATGCGCCCGAAAAAAAGCAGGGTGTCATCCAGCTGGGACTGGAAATCAAATTGCTTGATATCAATGCCATGATGGATGGTTTTGATATAATCAAGATCCGGCGATCGGTCGGCATCGCTGATGGAAACATAGAACGCTTTGCCGTTGTATTTCTTGTAAACGGGTAGAATCCCGGGCGATGAAAACCCGTGAATGGTTGTCACTACCGGGGTGGTGGTCAGGCCGGTATAAGTCAGTGGAAGGAAATCAAACTGGTTATGGATCATGTCATACACATCGGCATGCTCAAAGAGTTCTGAAATGTGAAGGCACTCCCAAACTTTTGGTATGAGTGAGCGGTCTTCTTCATAGCCCCGCGGGCAAACGGCATTCAGTGTGCCGCTGGTCTGCGAATCCGAAGTCGCAAACAAGGTGACATCATGACCGCGCGCTACCAGCCCTTCGGTCAAGAGTGACGCCACGCTTTCCCAGGGGCCATAATGGCGTGGCGGCGTGCGCCAGGCAATGGGTGAGAGCATCGCGATATGCATGGCTGATCCTTTACCTAATCGGCTTCGGGGACGATGATTGTTTAAGAACCTCGTCGGCATAAAGCTTTTTCAATGTCATCAGCGAAAGCAGCCAGGCAAGGGACGATTCGGCGCCTTGATTCTGGTTGATGCCGTCCGCCATCAACCCATCTCGGCAACCGCCGGTCTTGGGATCATAGAGCGGCATATTCAGATCATTGTGTCCGAGAAACCAATTAAAGCACATGACCGCATTCTCAAACCATGTATGGTCCCGGGTAACATTAAAAGCTTCGACACAGGCTTCAATCATGGCATTGGCTTCGACGGGCTGCTGGTCGAAACGTGCTCTGGGGCCGCCTTGTTCATACCATCCGTTGCTGCCGATGGGGACAAAGTGATTGTCTTCGGTCTGGATGGTGAGCAGCCACTTGAGGGATCTGAGTCCCATATCGATCATATCGTTGCGTTGTATCCATTGGCCGGATAGGAGCAGGGCATGGGGCAGCTTGCCGTTGGCATAGGTCAAAGCGTTTTCAAGCCAGGGCCAATCGTCTGTTCCATTGTTTTTAAACTGATCGAAAAGCCTGTTGGCAAGAATTTCCCTAATCCTGCGCACATCACTGTCGCCGGAAAATTTGTGCAGGTAAGCATGCATGCCCACCAGACAAAAAGCGATGGCGCGGGGCGAATGAAAATTCTCGACAGCTTGCAGTGCCTTGTTGAAGAGGGTCGTGCTCATTGCGAGATGCCCGGGATTTTGAAGAAAAGACACCGCTTTGCCGAGGCTCCAGATCGCCCTTCCATGCGCATCCTCGGACCCGATCTCCTCCATCCACTGCCGCGAATAGGTCATGAAGTTGCGAAATCGCCCAGTTTTTTCATTATAGGCATACAGAAGAAATCCGAGATAATGACCGCTAAGAAAATCAAGTCCGAAGCCGTTTGTTGGCAGGTATTTTTGACCCATGGCGGCAACCAATAGTGCTCTGGCATTATCATCGGTGCAGTAGCCATGGGTGCGATCGGGGATGGTATATTTAGCATGTTGCAAGATGCCGGTATCATCAGTAAAGGCTTTCAGGTGATCGAGCTTAATCTCCGGAAGCTCGAAATTCGTGATGGCCTTGATGTTTTCAACATAGGAATGCCGGGGACGGGGGCTCCGGGTGCGGGTTTGCCGCACTTCACTGAAAACCTTGAGATATTTTCGGGATACCTCCTTCCAAACCGCGTCGCGGGTGAATATATAGGCTTTCTTACGCATGGCGTGCCGGCCGATATCGTTGTCCAGAAGGTCGATGATTTGTTCCGCCATGGCATCCGGATTGCGGAAGGGTACAATTTGGCCCCGGCCTTCGGCAAGCATCTCGGTGGCATACCAGTACGGGGTTGAAATGACGGCTTTGCCTGTGCCCATGGCATAGGCAAGGGTCCCGGAGGTAATCTGGGCTTCTTCAAGATAAGGGGTTACGTAGATATCGGCGATGCCGAGAAACTCACATAACTCTTTAAGTTCAACAAAACGATTTTGAAAAATGACATGCTCGCTGACATCGAGTTTGTGCACGAGCTGCTGCAGCATGATACGGTATGCATCCCCATGCAATTTTAAAATATGCGGATGTGTTGCACCCAGGATAATATAGGCCACATCAGGGTGTTTTTTGATGACCGCCGGAAGCGCCTGCAGTACATTTTCAATGCCCTTATTTGGGGAAAGCAAGCCGAAAGTAAGCAGCACCTTTTTGCCTTCCACGCCGAACTTGTCTTTGTAGAAGCTGGGATCAATAAAAGGCGTATCTGGAATGCCGTGATGGATAAAGACAATTTTATCCTCGGGCACGGCATAGATCTCTTTGAGGAAGTCAGATGCCTTACGGCTCATCACAACCAGTTTGTCGGACAGATCGGATAGCCTGCACATGACGGCACGATATTCCGGCGCGGGGTCCTTCAAAACCGTGTGTAACGTGGTCACCACCGGCATGCGCAGATCACCCAATAGTTTCAGCAGATGGCTGCCGGCTGGACCGCCAAAAATACCGTATTCATGCTGTAAGCAGACAATATCCGTCTGACTGATATTGAGAAATTGAGATGCGACACTATAATCGGTCAACTTGTTCTGATTGATCTCAAAGCGCACTTTTTCCGGATATGGATATCCCTCAGGTTTGTCATTCATGGCGGTCGCCCAGCAGTAAATATCGGGGGCTTCCGCTGATAAGGCTTCAACCAGATCCGTGGTGAAGGTTGCGATACCGCACTGGCGGGGCAGATAGTTGCCGATTACGGCAACCGAGTCGATTCCCTCATAATACTTAATAACAGATGTCATAACCGCTACCTTTTTGCTTTACGTTTATCTTCCATTTGCCCAAATCGATTTCTTTTTGTCTTTTTTTTGCTTCCGCTTCTCCTTTGGTGTTTGCTTGCCTTTTTTCTGTTCTTCTCGTTTGCCTTTATCTCTTTTTCCCTTGTCGCCCATCTAATCTCCTTTTCCTTTCAAAAAACTTTTTATCCAATAATTACCCATAGTTCATCATATGGCCCCAAGACCCCATATGTTCGTTGTATGGTCCTTGCCAACAAAGTTTTTTTCCCGTCTATGATTCTCCCAAGGATGACTAAAGTTGCGATTCCCGGCAGAATATGACAGAGGTGAAACGAGTAAAGCAACCGTCCCTTTTTATTGAAAAAGGTAACCCACATATGAGTTACCTTTAATAGCCAACTCATTTTTTAATAAGAAGTTCAAGCCCATCGGCGCATGCTTGGCTCACAGCATAGTCAGCCTTTTCCTGCCCGGGCATTTTATCCCAGCCCCCCTTTTGAATGAATTCATCTCTCTTCCAGTAATCTACTTTCTCAAATTCTTTGAGTTTCTCCCCATGGTTCGGGTCCTTCATAAATTGGGCGACGCAGATCGCCGCTTGACTTGCCAAAATTGCTTCATCGGTCATCGTTTTGGTCGTGCCGGAGGTTGTCCAACCTCCCCACGCAAAGCCGATGATTATTGCGATGACTCCTCCAACAATAAGACCCCAAACTCCATACTTAATTTTCCCTGCAGTTTCTGGTTTCATTGATAATACCTCCTTGAATTATGTTGTGATATTTTTGCCTACGTGGATATAAGCTAAAGGATCTATGAGCGGACTTTTTTGAGGTTTAAGGTCTGATGATAGCGAATTGTGAAGGTATAAATTCAAACCAAACAAAAGGGCATCCCCTCAATATTAGAAGGAATGCCCTTTTTACTCAGAACATAAGGTTAAATCACAGTGACATTTGCAGCGGAAAGGATAAATTCAAACCAAACAAAAAGGCATCCCCTCAATATTAGAAGGAATGCCCTTTTTACTCAGAACATAAGGTTAAATCACAGTGACATTTGCAGCGGCAAGACCTTTTTGTCCTTGCTCCATGTCAAAGGAAACTCGGTCGCCTTCATTGAGGGATTTAAAACCGTCTGCATTGATTGCAGAATGATGAACAAACACATCCGCTCCGTCTTCCTGCTCAATGAATCCGAACCCCTTTGAGTCGTTAAACCATTTAACAGTTCCATTGGTCATGATAACATCCTCCTTTCTTAAAAATTTTCAACGTCGCAAACTGGAGGGTGCTACTTTGACAAATGGATTGTACCTTCAGAAAGAAACCGTCCCGCAAACTAAGCAGGACTTAATTGATTAAATATATAATAGTCTTTATTTAGAGAGAAAGCAAGCTAAACAATTGTTTTTTTTAAAAATATTGTTAAATATGCATTTAAACGTGCAAATACGAAACGTTAAGCGAACAATGCCAGAGACGGCTCTGTATGGTGAGGTTTGTGGTTTCATGCTACTTGCATGATTCTTGAATGGTGAAGGAGTGCAAACTTCTTTAATAGTGTTCAGTAGTCATATCAAAAAAACAGGGCGGGATTTTATCAATATTCCTCATTCGGAAAAAATAAAGTAGATACCATATGTAGGATTCCGTTTTTCAGCCTCCAACCAGCGATACATTGAGACTATGTCAGAAAAATCAAGCTCTTGATAATGCGACGAAATTACAGTTAGATCAGCCGCTATAGTTTGGTGATACGGTATTATGTTATCACAGAAAAATCAAGGGCTTGATAGTTGGATTTTATTGCAGGTATCACAGATTTTTTTAGAGCCTCATTTATATGGTTGTGGCAATTATTAGCGATTGAGGCTCATTTGCGATAAGTTGGAGGTATCTGCAATTTTAACAAAATGCTTTTATCGCAAAGAAATAGCAGATAAACAAAGTTGGAATAACGAACAATCAAGCTGTTTGGCGTACATAGCATCTATTTTTGAGAACGCAAAAATCGTGACATAGCCAAACCTGCTCAACTAATGGTTAAGTTCCTAAAAGTACAGCTTTGCATAAAGTTGTAGGCCCGTATAATGAAAATTAACTTTGCCTTGGAAATCAATCCCGGGGTAATCTTCTTCATCTGCTTCAACCTTAACATTAAGTGAATCGAAGCCAAGACCGAATCCTAAATGTTTCCAGGGAAGATACTCAATAGCAACTTTTGCTTCCAGGATTGAACCTTGGAATTCACCAATCTCCAAATAGAATGCCTCTAAACCAGATCTGAAAATCCATTTGGGGGTAATTGCAAAATCTGCCCGTATGCCAAGGGTAGGTATGGTGATCGTAAAAAGATTATGAAGACCCTTTGTACTAATGCCGAAGTCAGATATTTCAGGTTTCATCCATTAAAGCACTTGACCGCTCCGATATCGGATGATCTGGGAACGCCGATTGGAGTCATACAGCGAATTCTTGGGCACCAAAATCGGCGGACAACTGAAATATAT
>JAAXQD010000074.1 GCA_012974475.1 Desulfobacterales bacterium | reverse complement strand
GATAGAATTCCTTAATTTTAGCTCACTTTAAACTTTAGTTCACTTCAAACTCTTGTAGCGACTCTTCAGGCAGAGCCGAAGAACTCTGACCCCCGCAATGCGGGACAGGCTTGGCCCATCGAAGATCCCGCCATGCGGGGAAGGACCAGGTTTTTCAGGACTAAATAAAGACTCTTTACATCAGGCGTCATCCATCATGGTTCTGTTATCATATGCCGATCAATCAGCTCCACCAGGTCGATGGCGTCCATCTCGCCCTCCAAACCGCTGGTCTTGATTGCATCTTCAATATTGACCATACAGAAGGGGCAGGCCGTGACAATCACGTCTGCACCGGCGGCCTTGGCCATCTCAACCCTTACCTGCCCCATCCTTTTTTCCTCTATGGGTTCATAAAACAGCATCAGTCCGCCGCCACCGCAGCAAAAGGATCGGTCCCGGCAATTTGCGGCCATCTCCACCCGATGGATCCCTGGAATCGCATCGATAACCGCCCGCGGATCGTCGTAGAGGTTATTATGCCGGCCGAGATAACACGGATCGTGATACGTATAAATTTTGCTCGGGTCCTCAACCGGTTTTAAACGGAGTTTTCCCGACTTGATGCACTGCGTCAGGGTCTGGCTGATATGCGCCACCGGCGGGACATCTTTGTAGTCATGTTTCAACGCATTGAAGGTATGGGGATCCGCAGTGACAATATGGTCGACCCCTGTATTGACGATGGCATCCGTGTTTCGGTCTCTTAAATCCTGAAAAAGCATCTCCTCCCCGAATCGTCTCACCTCGTGGCCGCTGTCCCTTTCCGCTGGTCCCAGAATTCCGAAATCGATCCCCGCTTCCGTGAGGACGCGGGCGGTGGCCTTGCCGATTTCCTGTATCCGGTCATCGTAGGATGTAATGCTGTCAACAAAATAGAGGGTATCTGCGGTCTCCTTTTTCTTGAGTATCTTGACCGTAACGTCTTCAGGCAGATCTTTGGTCCAGTCTGCACGCTTTTTCTCCATCTTGCCGTAAGGGTTGCCGCGTTTTTCCAGGGCATTCAGCGGCTTTTGAAGGGATTGCGGCACCACGCCATCATCCACCAACCCCCTTCTTACATCGACAATCTTGTCGATATACTCGATAAAAAGCGGGCACTCTTCTTCACAGGCACCGCAGGTTGTGCACGACCAGATCTCATCTTCTTCGAGTACATTGCCGATAAACGGTTGGCCGTCCACCGGTTTATCCTTGAGGGGATAGGACTTGAACGAATAGTCACGGCATTTTATGGAGATAAACCTTGGTGAGAGGGGGCGGCCCACAGCATTGGCCGGACAGTTATCGGAGCATCGCCCGCAATCTGCACAGGAGTAAAAATCGAGCATGTGTTTCCAGGTAAAATCCTCGAACTTTTTGACCCCAAACGACTCGAGTTCGTCAAGCTGGTCATCATCAACACCCCATTGAACCGGTTTAATCGTACCTTTGTCGAGTTTCATTAAAAACACATTCGGCAAGGACGTAATCACATGGAAATGTTTCCCCATCGGCAAAAAACAAAGGAAAAAGAAAAAGATCAACTCATGTGAAAAATACGCTCCCAGATGTAGATTCTGGAGCAGATCCACCGGTGCGAATCTTAGCGTATGGGCCGCAAGCCATGTTCCGGACATCGGGCCCATAACCTCCGGCTCCAATCCACTCTGGATCTGAGCTGCAGCCAGGCTCCCTTCAAAAATTATATCACAGGTCACCAGTCCCATAATCAGCATCAGCACCAGCAAGGCTTCCCAGGTATGTTCCTTGCCGTATTTGGCCGGCACCGCGTATCGTTCGGGCTTGACGATTATCCGTCGATACATTGCAGCCAGACAAGCGGCCAGAATAAAGGTTCCGGCATAATCTTTGAGAATCGCGTAAATATGCCCCAGGGTGCCGTCCATGCCTGGCAACAGGTATCCATCTGAAATTCCCAATAAAACGAGAGTTATCGAGCGTAGGGACAGAATCATGAAACCGGCGAACAAAAGAATATGGATAATTCCGGCGTCCTTATATCTGGGATGACGGTACTGTCCGACGGCATACTTTAACATCTTTAAAAATCGATCCGGCAAGCGACCCAACCTTGGGTCTGGAGAAGCTTTGACCAATGGTTTCAGCCGAAGTGCAATGATGTACGCAAATATCCCGATACCGACCAGCGGTATGACCAATGAAAAGATTACGGTGGGAATCCCAAGAACGGTGGCCTTGGCCGGAGAAATCAACGCTGCTTCCATTTTTTGTTTTTCACTCCCTAATCCGGATAAATTTATTTCGAGATTATTCTAAAAAATTTGGGTTAAAAGCGCCTAAAATCATCGCCCAACAATGAATGAGCGCTCATTCATTGTTAACAGACGAATTTCTCGAATGTCAAGAAAAACGTTCAGTTTGTCGTTTTTAATAAATCCCGAGATGGATTTAAGTATCCTGAACCAGCATAAATTACAAGCTTTCTTGACAAATCTCCATTTTCATCCTAACAACTATAAACAAAAAACGCTATAGATCTCAGGTTTATATAAAAGTTTCCCCTAAATCACCGTAAACGACCAAAATGGAGGGTGGGACATGGCAGCAGAAATAAAATATGAAGATAAGCCCTGGTTGACCAGTTATGAAAAGGGTGTACCTGAAAAAGTCGAATACGAAGAAATATGCCTTCCGGAAATTCTTGATAGAACCGCCGGCAAATTTCCGGATAAAATGGCACTCCTGTTTCAAGGATATAAAACTACCTATCGTGAACTCAATGATATGGTTAACCGTTTTGCATCCTGTCTTCACGGTTTCGGCATCAACAAAGGCGACAGCGTCGCCATCCTCCTTCCAAACCTCATACCCTGTGTTGCAGCCTATTATGCGATATTAAGAATCGGCGGAATAGCGGTGATGAACAATCCTTTGTATTCCGATCGAGAGCTTGAACACCAATTCAACGATTCAGGCGCAAAAGTCCTCGTAACCATAGATCTTCTATGTAATCGGATGATCGATCTAAGGTCGAAAACAAACATAAAACAGATCATTTATACGTCCATTGGCGATTACCTTCCTTTTCCGAAGAACCTTTTGTTTCCCCTTGTGGCCAAAAAGAAAAATCTCGCCGCCGATGTGAAATCAGCCGAAAATGTATTTAAATGGAAGGCGGTTCTGGACAAAAGTTCTCCCAATCCGACCGATGTTGAATTATCGTTTGATGATGTTGCCATGTATCAGTACACCGGGGGTACCACCGGTGTTTCCAAAGGTGTTATGCTCACCCACAGCAACCTGAGCAAACAGGTTCAACAGATCGGCGCATGGTTCCCCACGTTCAACAGCAACGAAATCATGCTGGGCGCGCTGCCTTTTTTCCACGTATTTGGTCTCACCACCGCAATGAATCTGGCCATTTATCTGGGATGGGGTGATATCCTCGTCCCGAAGCCCCAACCGGAGGCTTTGCTCGAGGCCATTCGGAAATTCAAACCGACATTTGCCCCATTGGTCCCCACCATGTACATTGGGATACTCAATCATCCAAACATTGACAAAATCGATCTGACGTCCATAAACGGATGTTTTTCAGGAAGTGCGCCGCTGCCTGTGGAAGTTATCAAAAATTTTGAAAGCAAAACAGCCGCTGTCATCGTTGAAGGGTTCGGTTTGACGGAATCATCACCGGTAACACATATAAACCCGTATGCCGGCGGAAAGCGGAAAGTTGGAAGTATCGGAGTCCCCATCTCTGATACCGACTGCCGCATCGTAGACCTCAACGACGGCGAGACAGAAGTTCCCGTCGGGGAATCCGGCGAACTCCTTGTTAAAGGCCCCCAGGTCATGAAAGGCTACTGGCTCAAGCCTGATGAGACCGCCAACACCCTTAAGGACGGCTGGCTCTATACCGGAGATATCGCCAAAATGGATGAAGAGGGGTACTTTTATATTGTTGACCGTAAGAAGGATATGGTTATTTCCGGCGGCTACAACGTCTATCCCCGCGATATCGAAGAAGTGCTATATGAAAATCCCAAGGTTCAGGAAGCCGCCGTCATCGGCATTCCACACCCGACCCGGGGTGAATCCATCAAAGTGTTTGTTGTCCTCAAAGAAGGA
>JAAXQD010000173.1 GCA_012974475.1 Desulfobacterales bacterium | reverse complement strand
GATATATTCTCCTGAGGACGGCACCAAAATGGGGCTGCAGGGGATGATTAACCATATGGTTAATCATATGGATTTTTCTACGACCCAGGGAAAGGATTTTAACGTTGCCGGTCTTTCTTCAGACGACACGTACACGGTTGCCAACCTTATTACCGCTGTTGAACTGGCCAAAGCCCATGAAAACGGACACCTTGCCAAGCTCAGATCCGAAATTGTTAAAAAAATCGGCAAACGAAAAACACCGGTTATCGGCATTACCGGGACCGGTGGCGCCGGAAAATCGTCTCTTACGGACGAACTGATTCTGAGAATTCTCCACGACCTCAAGGACATTAAACTGGCAATTATCAGCAGTGATCCTTCGCGGCGCAAAACCGGCGGTGCGCTTCTGGGGGACAGAATTCGGATGAATGCCATCGAAAATCCAAGGGTTTACATGCGAAGCCTGGCAACCCGTCGATCACAGACTGAAATTCCCCATGCCTTGCCTGAAGCCATAGACGTTGTAAAGGCAGCAGGCTTTGACCTTGTGATTTCAGAAACGGCAGGTATCGGGCAGGGAGATTCAAGTATTATCGACTTGGTCGATTTGTCGATCTATGTAATGACCAGCGAATTCGGCGCCGCCACGCAGCTCGAAAAGATAGACATGCTCGATTTTGCAGATCTTGTTGTCATAAACAAATATGAAAAGCAGGGCGGTGAGGATGCGGTACGGGACGTCCGCAAACAGGTGCAGCGCAACCGGAAGGCATGGGACACGTCATCCGAGGAAATGCCGGTCTTTGGGACCATTGCCTCAAAATTCAATGATGACGGAGTTACGGCTTTGTACCATGCTATTATGGATACTCTGGCAGAAAAAACAGGTATTATTTTTGACTTGAATCTACCCAGAACCCAAACGCGAATTTCGACATCCAAAACCATCATTATCCCTCCGGAACGCACCCGTTATCTTGCTGAAATTGCGGATACCATCAGAAGCTATCATCGGAAGACACACGCGCAAGCGGATGCTGTTCGGAAAGTCTGGCACCTGAAAGAGGCTGCAGCAACCCTAAACAATGATCATCTTAAAGGCGATGCATCAGAAGTTTTAAATCGGCTTAAAGCGGAAATTGCAAAGGCCGAAGACGGGCTGTATCCCGAGACGACCCGTCTGCTTGACGACTGGGAAGAGATCAAAGAAACGTATGCCAAAGACGAACTTGTCTACCATGTGCGAAACCGTGAAGTAAGGGTCCCCCTTTACCATCAATCGTTATCGCGTACGGCAATTCCGAAGATAGTTCTCCCCAAATTCAAGGATCCCGGAGAAATTTACACCTGGTTAAGGGAAGAAAATGTTCCCGGCCGGTTTCCGTTTACCGCCGGTGTCTTTCCGATCAAACGGGTTGACGAAGATCCGACCCGAATGTTTGCAGGAGAAGGCGATCCTGCCCGGACCAACCGAAGATTCAAACTGTTGTCTGAAAATTACGCAGCCAAGCGTCTGTCTACGGCGTTTGATTCTGTAACATTATACGGATACGATCCGGATCGAAGACCCGATATTTACGGCAAGGTAGGGACTTCGGGAGTCAGTGTATGCACCCTCGACGATGTCAAAGTTTTATATGATGGTTTTAATCTGTGTGCTCCCAGCACATCGGTTTCCATGACCATCAACGGTCCTGCACCCATAATGCTTGCCATGTTTTTAAACACGGCTGTAGACCAGCAGATTGACGTGTTCCGAAGTGACAAAGGAAGGGAACCTGCGGAAAAAGAATACAACGACATTCGTTCCATGACCTTGTCCAATGTTCGCGGTACGGTTCAGGCGGACATTTTAAAAGAGGATCAGGGTCAAAACACCTGTATCTTCTCCATAGAATTTGCGCTGAAAATGATGGGAGATATCCAGGAATATTTTATAAGAAATGACGTTCGCAATTTCTATTCGGTTTCCATTTCAGGATACCACATTGCCGAGGCCGGCGCCAATCCGATTACTCAACTGGCCCTCACCCTGGCCAACGGCTTTACCTATGTGGAATATTATCTGTCCCGGGGCATGCCCATCGACAGTTTTGCACCCAATTTGTCCTTCTTCTTTTCCAATGGCATGGAACCGGAATATACGGTGATTGGAAGGGTGGCGAGACGCATATGGTCCATCGCTATCCAAAATAAATACGGCGGGTCGGTCCGGTCCCAGATGATGAAATATCATGTGCAGACATCCGGCCGCTCCTTGCACAGTCAGGACATCCAGTTTAACGACATCCGGACAACCCTTCAGGCGCTCTGTGCGATTTATGACAACTGCAACAGTCTTCACACAAACGCCTTCGATGAAGCCATTACAACGCCCAGCAATGAATCGGTCCGGCGTGCACTGGCCATCCAGCTCATCATCAACCGGGAGTGGGGCCTTGCCAAGAATGAAAATATGAACCAGGGGAGCTTTGTGGTGGAGGAACTGATGCGGCTTGTGGAAGAAGCGGTTCTTTCAGAATTCGACAGGATTGCCGAACGCGGCGGCGTACTCGGAGCCATGGAAACCGGCTACCAGCGGAGCAAGATTCAGGAGGAATCGATCTATTATGAGAATCTGAAGCATACCGGCGAATTACCGATCGTCGGTGTCAATACCTTCCGGGATCCTGACGCCGACCTGGGACAGTTGTCTGAATGTGTTGAACTGTCGAGGGCCACCGAAGCTGAAAAGGAATCACAACTCAACCGCCTGGCTGAGTTCAAGAAACGGAATGAAAAAGAAGCCCCGAAAATGCTGGAGCGTCTCCAAAAAACCGTCCTGTCAGGAGATAATATCTTTGCCGAACTTATGGAGACCGTCCAGGTATGCACGCTGGGGCAGATTACCCAGGCATTGTATGATGTGGGGGGTAAATATCGACGGAACATGTAGCAGAAATGCCTAAAGTAGAAATGCCTAAAGTGCCTAAAATGATCTAAAATGCCTAAAATGGGAATGCCTAAAATTGGGTAAAGCATGAAACGTAAACATATAAAAGGAAATATTTATTATGAAAGAAGCAGTCATTGTGAGTGCAGCGAGAACGCCGTTGGGGAATTTCAATGGTTCTTTGGGCAGTACGGGAGCCAACGACCTGGGGGCTGTGGTGATTGAAGCGGCGGTTGAACGCGCCGGAATAAAAAAAAATCATGTCAATGAAGTGATAATGGGAATGGTTCTCCCGTGCGGCTGCGGCCAAAATCCTGCCAGACAGGCAGCCGTCAAGGCCGATATGCCCTATGAAGTTGAATGTATCACGGTAAACAAGGTCTGCGGCTCCGCCTTAAAGGCGGTCATGTTGGCGGCTCAGGCCGTTCAAGTCGGGGATGCGGATGTCGTGGTTGCCGGGGGGATGGAAAACATGAGCAGGGCCCCGTATTATCTTGAAAAAGGTCGTTTTGGATATCGCATGGGACCGGGCAAGATCGAAGACCACATGGTTCATGACGGGCTCTGGGATATTGTCAACGATTTTCATATGGGGATTTCAAACGAACTGTGTTCGGAAAGGTATAACGTCAGCCGTGAAGACCAGGATCGTTATGCTGCCGAATCCTATCGTCGCACCCTTGAAGCCATCCGAGCAGGACGATTCAAAAATGAAATTGTCCCTGTTGAAATCCCTCAGCGAAAAGGTGATCCTGTCATTTTTGATGAGGATGAATGCCCCCGTGAGACGACGTTTGAAAACTTGTCAAAAATGAAGCCTGCATTTAAAAAGGATGGAAGGGGGACTGCCGGCAACGCGTCCATCATCAGCGACGGTGCTGCAGCGGTGGTGGTCATGTCCAAAGACAAGGCAGAAGAATTGGGCTGTGAGATCATGGCGACCATCGGTGCCCAGGCATCATTTGGCATGGACATGAAATACCTGCTTGTGTCGCCGATTTGGGCCATTCCCAAATGTTTGAAAAAAGAAGGAATTTCCATAGAGGATGTCGATCTTTTCGAGATCAACGAAGCTTTCAGCGGTTCGACGGTGGCGGTGCTGCAGGCGCTTAAACTGGATCCTTCCAGGGTTAATGTAAATGGTGGAAGCGTTTCATTGGGACATCCCATCGGAGCAAGCGGATGCCGGTTGCTGGTTACCCTTTTACATGAAATGATACGCCGGGACAAAAAAGTCGGAGTCGCTTCCCTGTGCCTGGGCGGCGGTGAGGGGGTTGCCATGGTGGTAAAAAGATAAGGTAGGGGTTCAGGGGTTCAGAGGTTAAGTAAACCTGAACCCAGAACCTGGAACGTTGAACCGAAGAATATCGAATGATGAATATCGAATGTCGAACTAAAAATTTGGGGAAAGGTAACCCGGAACGTTGAACCCTGAACCTGTGAACGGTTACAATATAAGGAGACGACTATGGACATCAAAACATTCGGCGTTGTGGGCGCGGGTCAGATGGGGAACGGCATCGCTCAAGTTGCCGCCATGAGCGGCCTTGAGGTGATCATGAGCGACATCGCCGCTGAATTTGTAGAGCGGGGCCTTGAAACCATCCAGAAGAACCTGCACCGCGGTGTTGAAAAAGGGAAAATGACCGTTGAAACGATGAATGCCGTTCTGGGAAGAATCACCGGCAGCGTTGACATCGAGGATATGGCATCTGCCGATTTTGTGGTTGAGGCTGCCACCGAGCATGAACCGATCAAGTTTCAAATATTTCAAGATCTGGATCGAATCTGTGCATCGCAGGTGATTCTGGCGACCAATACATCGTCTATTCCCATCGGAAGGGTTGCAGCCCATACAAAACGGCCGGATAAAATTATCGGGATGCATTTTATGAATCCTGTCCCGGTGATGAAGCTGGTCGAGGTGATCCGAGGACTGGCAACCTCGGACGACACGTTTAAAACAACCTGGGACCTGGCTGTCCGGTTCGGCAAAACACCGGCCGAAGCAAACGATTATCCCGGCTTTATCGCCAACCGGATTCTCATGCCCATGATCAACGAGGCGGTTTATTGTCTGTACCAGGACGTTGGATCCCGGGAAGATATCGACACCGTCATGAAACTGGGGGCGAATCATCCCATGGGCCCGCTGGCACTGGCGGATCTCATCGGCCTGGATACCTGTCTTGCAATTATGGATACCCTTTTCGATGGATTTAAAGATTCAAAATACCGCCCCTGTCCGCTGCTTCGAAAATATGTGGAGGCCGGCTGGCTGGGCAGAAAGACGGGTCGGGGGTTCTATGAATACCCATAAGGAGGCGTTATGGCTAAAAAGAAGGCCGAGGCTCTGGCCCCGGTGGGGAAGAAGATAAAGAAGGAGCGGTTAAAGAAGAAAATGACCCTTGATCGGGTGGCCAATGAAACCGGTTTTTCCATCGATTATCTAAAAGAAATCGAAAGTGGCAAAAAGATTCCGCCGGTGGGAGCGCTTTTGCAGATTGCCAAAGCGCTGGAGATCGATTCAGGCTTTTTTCTCAGAGAACAGGAATCGAGCTTGAGGCGTCGTATCAAAGCCTACACAAAACGCACGGAAAATTATGCCTACACAACCCTGACGCCCGGGGCAGAGAATAAACATTTGAAGGGGTTCAAGGTTTCCATTGACGCCATGCAGGATCACAAAGGCGTGGGATATCAGCACGAGGGTGAAGAGTTCGTCTATGTACTGGCCGGAAAAGTCGAAGTGACGGTCGGTGATCATATCAATACCCTCGATGTCGGGGAATCTCTTCATTTCAATTCGGGGATACGGCATAAATTGGCAAATATCGGCGAAGAAAAAGCAGAGATGCTGGTTATAATTTATGGGCCGTAGGTTTGAGAGCTTAAATTTCAATTCTCCGGGTTGTGTGCTCCAGCGATTCGAAATGTAAGGAAATTGCTGCGTTTCATTAAATGGCATAAACGAAAATGTTAAAAGGAATAATCGATGTCTTTTGCACTGACGGATGAGCAGATCATGATTCAGACCATGGCCAGGGAGTTTTCGAGGAAAGTCGTTGCGCCGACTGCTTCGGAACGCGATGAGACCAAGGAATTTCCGGCTGAAAATATTAAAAAGATGGGAGAACTGGGGCTTATGGGAATGATGGTCCCGTTTGAATATGAAGGGTCCGGTGCCGACACGGTGAGTTATGTCCTGGCCCTTTCCGAAATTGCCTATTCCTGTGCTTCAACTGCAGTGATTATGTCGGTTCACAATTCCATTGTCTGTGAAAGCATCTACCGGTTGGGCACCGAGATGCAGAAGGAAAAATTTTTAAAACCGCTTTCTAGGGGAGACATCATCGGCGCCTTTGCCATGACCGAACCCCATGCCGGCTCGGATCCTGTCCGGCAGTCGACCACCGCTGCCCGAAAAGGTGATGCGTACATTATCAATGGAACAAAACGGTTTATCACATCCGGAAAGAATGCCGGATTGGTTATTGTTACGGCCATCACCGATGAGACACAGCGTCACCAAGGTATCAGTGCATTTATCGTTGAGAAAGACACCCCCGGACTAATTGTGGGAAATGAGGAAGATAAAATGGGCCTCCGTGCTTCCGATACCACGGACCTAATCTTTAACGATTGCATCGTTCCTGCTGAAAACAGATTGGGAAATGAGGGGGACGGTTTTAAAATCGCCATGAAAGCGCTGGACGGCGGGCGCATCGGTATCGCGGCCCAGTCGGTGGGGGTGGCCCAGGCGGCATTCGATGCTGCCGTAAAGTATGCTAAAAAGAGAGAGCAGTTCGGCCGGCCGATTTCCAAATTTCAGGGCCTTCGCTGGATGATCGCGGACATGGCCACAGAAATAGAAGCGGCACGGCAGTTAATGCTTTCAGCCGCCGCCATGAAAGACAGGGGCGAAAAAATTATCTCACAGGCGTCCATGGCCAAGCTTTTTGCCTCTGAAATGGTCAACCGGGTGACTGCAAAAGCGCTGCAGATCCATGGCGGGTATGGATTTATTAAAGACTATCCGGTTGAACGTTTTTACAGGGATGCCCGGGTTTTTACTATTTATGAAGGAACCTCGGAGATTCAGAGGGTGGTCATCTCCAACCACATATTAAAAGATAAGCGTCGTCCTTCACACGGATCCTGAGTCACGTTCAGCCCTTTTAAAAAAAATGTCGCATTCAGATAATCCGGTTTTTAAACGGTCAAGCTTCACCCATTCACGGGTGTTATTCTTTGAAAATTTTGGCCGCCAGATCGATATCTTCCGGACAAAACACAAAAAGGCATTTTTCATCGGGTGACGAAACCGTTCCGTAAACATAGTTGATATTGACGCCTTCTTTTCCAAACTTATTTGCCACGTCTGCAAGTGAACCCGGTTTGTTTTCAAGTTCAAGGGTCATCACCGGCATAATATCGAAAAGGTAATCATTTTTTGACAACAGATCGATGGCTTTGTCCGTCTGATCAACAATCATCCGGATTAGAGCGAAACGGGCCGAGTCCTTCCGCATGGAATTGTAACTGGCAACCGAAGCGATCCGTTTTATGGATTTCCCCCGGGCTTCAAAAAGATTCTGCACATAGCTCGATGCGTCTTGTATGGTGAGCGCATCGATGTTGATGCCCTCGTTTGAAAACAGGGACGTCAGTTTTCCAAGTTCTCCGGGAATGTTTTTCAAAAATAGTGATATTTCAGTCCTGACCACAGTATGCTCCTCCTTTTAGCCAAAATTTCTCATTAGGAAATTATTTTAGCAAAATTAAATTTTAAGTCAACAACCGTAAATCCTTTTTAGGCGTTCACGGGTTCAAAGGTTCAGGGGTTCAAGGTTCCATTCTTGTCCCCGGACTGCATTTGGGATGCGTATTTACGAGAAAAGCGTCAGTTTCGTCAGTCCTAATCCAAAATATGAAGTTAAATTGGCAATTACTTGGGAAAATGAATATTTGTAATGAGGACTTGGAATCTTCATGTCTTCTTTGTCCTTAACCCTGAACCTTGAACTCTGAACCTGTGAACGGTTACAATTATTTTATTCAAGAAATCCCACAGAGAAGGCCAGGGTGAATTGCCCGGTGTAATAAAGGGGCAGGCCGACGAGCCGATTGAAAAATTCCTTTTTCAAAAATCGGTCCCGGGCCACAAACACGTCGGAAATATAGAAAAGGAAAGCACCGATAAAAACCATTCGGCGTCCCGATAACATCAGTCGTGAATTGTCTAAAACCGACCATGCTCCTGAAAGCATCACGGTGATGACGATGCAGTAAAGCAGAACCGGTGTTTTCATTGTCCCCAAGTGGGGCTTGAGCCAGAAATAGATCCTGCTGCTGATACAAAGAACGATGATAGATCCTCCCCATGTCCACGCACCGGGTTGGGCGACATAGAAAAAACCGAATATGTAAAAAATATGCCCCAGCAAAAAAGAGATCAGACCCCAAAGAAACATTTTTTCCTGCTGAAAGGCCAGGCAGATATCTCCAAGCAGACATAACAGCAGCCCCGAAAGTAGAAAATGATAATAATGGGTAATCGGGTGGGGCTGCACCAGAACTGCAAGAATGAAAAGCGATGACAGGAGAGCTTTGGCTGACAGAAGACCTTTTATATTTTGACGGTTTTCGTAGTGAAGCAGTACCGTCAGAAGGATTATGGCTGTAAGGACGATCAGAAGATTGAGCATTTTTTTCGATAAAATTAAGATTTACGGGATTTCTTGCGATTGAGACAATTGATTAAAAACTTCTGCCACACGGCAAAATATTCGTTTCCGCCCACCAGATAGGTATCATTGTGGTCTGCGCCCGGGATTTCATAAAAATCTTTGGGAGACGACGCTTTTTCAAACAGACGACGGGCCATGGAAACCGGAATGGTCTGATCAACTTGTCCATGGACGAACAAAAGGGGTGATTTTATATTCTCGATCAAGGATAGACTGTCATATTTGACGGTGGATGTCGGCTGCGGTGCAAAAAAAGGAAAATAGCGTTGCATCATCTCATCCGTGGACGTGAACGCGGCTTCCAGAATGACCCCCAGACAGTCTTCCCTGCCGGCGATATCGACGGCCAGGGCGGTTCCCAGGGACCGACCGAACAGCAATACAGATGATGCTTTAAACCCCTTGTCTCGGATCAGATATTGAAATGCTCCGTGGGCGTCTGAGAAAGTCCCGGCCTTCGATATTTCCCCCTGGCTCAGGCCGTATTCGCGGTAATCAAAAATGAAGATCGGAATCTGAAGGGCATCGTGAAGCTTTTTAAGATTGTGCAGCCGGTGACTGATATTCCCCGCATTGCCATGAAACCACAGAAGTACTGCACGCGTATCCGGACCGTGTACGAACCAGCCGTGCAGACGGGTGCCGTCCTGAGCCGGAAAGAATACATCTTCATAGTTGTCCAATCGGTAATCTTTGGGTGTGGCTTCGATGAAGTTGTCCGGGAAAAATACAATACCTTTTTCAGACATAATACCCATCCTTGACCTATTTTACTCAAGTTCTTCGCCCGGTGGAGCATGGCCGGAAAGCGGCGTTGCGAAACTTGAGTGGTTGAAAAAGATTTCGAAAGAAAACGATTTTTACGAAAAAAATAGCCTTATCTTCCCGATCTGTCAAGGAATATGCTCTTAAGGCTTGCCCGTGAAAGCCCATGGACCACAAATAACAAGAATCTTTACAAGTTGCCAATATTGTGCGATAACGTCGAAAATAGTCTTTCTCCCCACATTAAGACAATTGGATTATCGCTTCTATGCTCCGAGAACTCTCCATTAGAAACTTTGCCATCATCGACGACCTTCAGATATCCTTTTCAGAGGGGCTGGCCATCTTGAGTGGTGAGACCGGCGCCGGCAAATCCATCATCATCAATGCCGTCAATCTTCTCCTCGGCAGCCGGGCGACGGTAAAGCTCATTCGTACCGGTTACGAAACAGCAGAACTCGAAGCATTGTTTCAAATCAAAAAACAAAGCCCCATCGCAAAAATTATGAAAGACAACGGGTACAATCCTGAAGAAGGGCTGTTGATCAGAAGGATTATTTCCCGAAAGGACCGACACCGGATCTATATTAATGGACGTTTTACCACCATTGGGATACTGAATCTTATCACCGAAAATCTGGGGAGTATATCCGGGCAGCACGCTCATCAGGGGTTGTTAAAAGAAGACCAGCAACTGGCAATCATCGATCAATTTGGCGGGTTGACGGCTGTGCGCGAGAAAGTATCCAGGTGTTTTCACGAAATCGTTCCGCTGATTCGGAAATTGAATGGCCTGAAGCATAAAAGAGACCGGCAGGCGGAACACATACAGCTGCTCGAATTCCAGCAAAAAGAGATCCGGCAAGCATCGGTAACTCTCGGAGAAGATACTGCCCTGGAACAGGAACGGACACGCCTGAAAAACAGCGAAGCACTTTTCGAGGCGGTCCAGGGTAGCATCGAAATGCTTTATGATTCACAGGGCGCTGCTGTTGAAGACCTTTTGGCTGTGAAAAAAGATCTTGAGAGGGCTTCGACCATAGATCCCTTGCTTGGGCCAAAGGCGGAGCGTATCGCTGAAGCAGCTTTTCATCTTGAAGATGTTGCGGATGAACTTAGAACGTATTTGAAAAACATACAGATGGACGAAAGCCGTCTGGATACGGTTGAAGCACGACTTGACATCCTCGTTAAGCTGAAGCGTAAATACGGAGGCTCGCTGGAGGCTGTGCTTTTGCGTCTTGAATCCATCGATCATGAGCTTTCGAAAATGGGAAATTTATCCGAGGATATCGCCGACACTGAAGAAAAACTTTTTGAACTGCATGGGAAATTGACCGAACTGGCCCATAAACTCTCCAGGGATAGGAAAGAAACAGCAAAAACACTGGCCCAAAAAGTAGAAAAAGAACTGACCTCCCTTAAGATGCCTCACACAAAGTTTAAAATATCGTTTCGAACCCTGCCGGCGGATGAAGATGCCGCTCCTTATCTTACAATTGAAGAACAAACCGTCTTCGAAACCGGGATCGACCAAGCAACCTTCCGGATTGCTCCGAATGTGGGAGAACCTTTGAAACCGCTTCCCAGTATTGTTTCAGGTGGCGAACTGTCGAGAGTGGTGCTCGCATTAAAGGCCATACTTGCCGAAACAGAAGCGGTGGAGACCATCGTGTTTGATGAAGTTGATGCTGGAATCGGGGGGAGTGTGGCAGAGGTCGTCGGTAAAAAACTGTCCTCTCTTGCCCGTCATCACCAGGTCATCTGCATCACCCATTTGCCTCAGATTGCCAAATTTGGGGATCATCATTTTAGGATCTCAAAGCGGGTTTCAGATGGAAGAACCAGCACCACCATCAAACGACTCAGTGAAACAGAACGCGTGAAAGAGATCGCCCGGATGCTGGGGGGCGAAAAAATAACCCGAGCCACGCTGGATCATGCCCATGAGATGCTGGACAATAGAAATCAAGTGATACTTTAGATTTTCGGGAATAATGCCGCTTCAGGTATGATTAAATTTCCAGTACAAAATTTAATCATATTTGAAGCTCGCCTCAAATTGATTTGTTTCAAAGAACTAAACCGCTTCAAAATTAGAATACAATGACCTTCTACAGCATTCCACCATTGTTGACGCTGATTTGCTTTCTCGCACTGGCGGCTTTGGCGATTTTTCGCGGGCCAAGGACCCGGACCAACTTTCTTTTTTTAACCATTTGCGTGCTCGGGTCTTTTCTTTACTTTGACATCCTATTTGCCTTCAATGTCAAATCAGCGGAAGCAGCGCTTTTTGTCAGTCGCACGGATCATTTTTTCATTGTCTACCTCTTCCCGGTATATGTCCATTTTTTCCATGCCTATCTCAATATTTCCGGGCGAAAATGGCTGATCAAGGCGGCATATGTCTATTCATTTGTCCTGATGTGCTTTACACCGACGCCATTTTATATTGCGTTCATGCAGAAACATTATTTTGGTTACTTCGCAAGGGGCGGCCCCCTCTATCCTTTCTTCGGCCTGGCCAGTCTCTTTGTTACCCTATATGTTTTGATACTGATCCATCAGGCCATACAGCAGGAACAAAGCAACTCCCACAAGAACAGGCTGAAGTATCTTTTTGCCGGATTTGGAATCATGGGTCTCATGAACGGGCTGAATGTCTTTACGATCCAGGGATGTTCGGTGTACCCTCTCGGCAATTTAAGTTTTATTCCCTTGATTATTTTTGCGGTAGGCCTTTTCAAACACGACTTGCTGGACATGGGGATTTTGATCAGAAAAAGCCTTATCTATTCGATTCTGACGGCGTTTTTAACATGCTTGTATGCCCTGCTCATTATTGTGGCCGACAACATTTTCAAGGGGTTTCATCTTTCAAATTCGATGTATTTCCCCATATTCTTTTTTATTCTCATTGCGTTTGTCTTTGGACCGTTAAAATCAAACGTACAAAACCTTGTCGATCGTATTTTCTTCAAAGGCAAATATGACTATCAGAAGACCATCAAACATGTGAGCCAGATGGTCGTGTCGGTGCTTGATTTTGACGCAATTGCAAAACTTCTGATGGATACGGTGGCCGACACGATGTTCGTGGACCATTGCACCCTATTTTTGTCAGGCATCTCCGGGAAAAAATACGTGAATTTTGCAGTCCGCGGCAAAAAGATGAATTCTGATCAACCGCTTATATGGGGTGAGAACTCCGCTCTGGTGAAATGGATGCAGACGCATCGCCAACCTGTTGTAAAAAACAGTTTAAAAAAGGATACCATAAATGCCATGTCCCCGGATGTACTCTCAGATATGGAGGCGTTGAATGCCGAGATAGCGCTTCCCCTGATATTCGAGGAGACGTTGAATGGATTCGTTGTGCTGGGTGAAAAGCGTTCCGGCGATCTTTTTATACAGGAGGACGTTGATCTTCTTGAAACACTCTCCAGCCAGAGTGCTCTTGCCATTGAAAACGCCCGTTCCTATAAAGTCATCGATGACTTGAATAAGGATCTTGAAAAAAAGGTTGAAGAAAGGACCCGCGCCCTAAAAGAGGCCCTTTTTGAAAAGGAGCGAACCCAAGAGCAGTTGATCCGTTCGGAAAGCCTGGCTGCCATCGGCCAATTGGTTGCGGGTGTTGCCCATGAACTCAACAATCCCCTGACAAGTGCCACCAGTCTGGTCCAGTCGACCATCGAAGACATGGAACAATGGGATAGAAAAAATCCCCCGGACGAGGACTTGATCGATGATCTTAAGTTTGTCGATCGGGAACTTGTCCGGGCAAGATCGATTGTTTCAAGTCTTCTGGGACTCTCCAGACAAACCCAGACCTATTTAGAATCGGTCAGCATCAATTCCGTTGTCAAAGATGCGTTACGGATTATGTACAACCAATATAAACATTGCGATCTTAAAATCGTTGAAAATTATGCCCCGGAGTTGCCGGATATCCAGGGGAATTTTGCAAATTTGGGTCAGGTGGCGCTGAATATTATCCACAACGCCATCCAGGCGGTTATGGATATAAAAGGGACGGTGTTTCTTTCTACACGGTTTGACACACATGCAAACCAGGTTGTTTTTTCGTGCAAAGATACCGGGTCCGGTATTCCCGTGTCGATCCAAAAGGACATTTTCAAACCTTTTTTCACCACCAAGGCGGTGGGGGACGGCACCGGCCTCGGTCTGTATATCTGCCACGAAATTGTTCGGAAACATGGCGGCACTTTAAAATTTGAAGACCCTGACGGTCCGGGGGCATTGTTTGAGGTTCGATTGCCTGTAGCGGGTTAGTGTCCATCCACAAACGGCATCTTTCGGCCCTGGGCGGCGTTTTCGCTCTTTTGAAATCCTCAAAATAGCACGCTATTCCTCCGGTTTCAAAATCGCTCAGACCTTGCCCCGAACCAAAATCTACCATTTGTGGATGGACACGAGTTAGAACTGGTTTGAAGTTGTTTTTACGCGAGCCCTTAGCATGGGTTGTTGAATCTTGACAATTTAGTGAATATGATGGAAAAGATCATTGTCGATCCATATTTAAAAAAAAATATTATACAGATTCTATGCTCAAGGGTCTAAAGGAGTGTTAACATGCCGATATATGAATTCAAGTGCTTAAAATGTGAGGAATTTATCGAACTGCTCGTCATGAATAAGGATGAAGAAATTGATCTCAAATGCCCAAAGTGCGCCAGCGAGGATCTCGAACGGGTTTTGAGCTCCACCAACTATAGCATGGGCATGGGTTCCGGGACTGGCCAGGGGGCTAAATCCCAGACCAGAAGCTGTGGAAGCGGTTCGTGCACCACTTACGAAATACCCGGTCACACGCAATAAGTGTTTTCCCCAAGATAATTTTATGCTTATACACGATGATACATTTTTCTGGCATGGTTGGGGCGGAAAGCTAAAACTCGGTAGCGGGAAATGCAGGCTGCGCATCTATGATCTTAAAAAGGGAGATAAAAAGGGCCTCATGCATTTAAGGCCTATTATTGTCGTGGTATCCGACGTTGAAGACAGTAAAATGTCGGTAAGAAGTTGCAGCAGCCACATCGCCACTCTCGTTTCAAAGGAGTTCAATATCGATTCCCATCGAATGTTTTGGGTAGAGTATTATCCGGAACACCAATATGGGGTCGA
>JAAXQD010000046.1 GCA_012974475.1 Desulfobacterales bacterium | reverse complement strand
GTTATACCTGAAATTAGGGGGAGAAAAACTGGCGAGGCAGTATGTTGAGGTCCTCAAATCGGATCTTTGTGAAAACAAAGACAGAACTGAAACTTCAAAAAAATCTAGCCACGGCGGGAATCTCATCTCCCACCCTAATCTTCCTGAAGATGAAGATTCTGAAGATGAAGATGAAGATTCTGAAGATGAAGATGAAGATTCTGAAGATGAAGATTTAGAATCCCCATAGTAAACAGATTGCTTCAAGGAAATAAAAAGGTCGCTTTTCCGACTTTCTACGCGGCCATCAAGACTTAAAGCTTTACGTCGAGCTGACCATCGGATTAAAGGAGTTTGCCCATGAAAGAGACACAAGATATAAAATTCAACCTGCCGGAAGATCTAAAGAAATGCATCGAATTTCACGGACATCTTTGTCCGGGTCTTGTGTACGGTTACCTGGTTGCCAAAGAGGCCATGAGTCTTCTTAAACTAAAACGATCAAAGGATGAAGAGGTTGTTGCCATTAGTGAAAATGACTCATGCGCTGTTGACGCGTTGCAAATACTTCTGGGGGCTTCAACCGGGAAGGGTAATCTCATTTTAAAGGATTACGGAAAAAACGCATATACCATCTTGAACCGTTCAGACAAGCGGGCTTACCGGTTTTCCCGTAAAAAACATTATCGATATAAAGGTGAGGCCAAAGAAGAATTCGGTCGGCTTGACACAGCCATTTCATCCGGCACGGCAAGCGAAAAAGAGAAACGACGCCATAAGATGCTGAAATCGGGAGACCTTCTATCGAAACCGTTTGCCGAGGTTTTCTATGCAGAGGAGGTCCGGTTTATTATGCCGCCCTATGCCCCCCTGGCACGATCCGAAGCATGTGCAACGTGCGGCGAAATGACCATGTCCACAAAGATGATTGAAAAAGATGCCGGTAAGCGGGTGTGTATTCCGTGTTCAGCCTAAACCTGCATCGGGGGTTAATGCGTATTGAATGCGTAAAAAGTCTTTGGTGGGCGACATCTCATATCTTGTAACATTTTACAAGCCATTTCAAAAATACATCCTACGCCCAATGGATGCGTTCCATACCGCCTTAAAACGCTCACATACAACAGGCTATGCTGCACGTTTTCGTCGGCCGGGGCCTTACCCTTTAGCCCAAAGCTTCTATTTTGACGAAAAAAAGGGCAACACCAACGAAGTGTTGCCCTTTAAATAAAATCGGATAGATGCTTAACCGCAGGTGCTTGTTGACCCGCAGCCTGAACATCCTGCTCCGAAATCTATCCCGGAGTCGAGTTTAAATCCCATTTCCGAAAAATCTACTTTAATCGGTGTTGCCTTTATCAAAAACTCTTTGTCAACAATATATTTAAAACCGTCGATGTCAAAGACATCGTCCGTCTCTTTTGGCTCGTCCAGAGCCATGGCAAGTGACGGGCCGCCTCATCCACCTGAATTTAAAAATATCCGGATCGGTGCGACCTCTTTACCTTTGAAATATTCAGCAATCTGTTTCGTCGCTGCTTCCGTAACTTCAACCATTATATTCTCCTTTTTTAAATAAATTTCCTGCTTGGCTGGGCTTAAAACCAGTAACAACATAGTCCCGACTATAGGATTTGTCAATGGAAGGGGGCAAAAAAATATCCAGTTTAATACTGGATTAACTATTAAAAATTGGGTGACGCGGGGCTTTGAGTATTTTGGAATTGGTGATGGGGATATTATTAATCTTAATGATTTTACACAAAAATTTTCAGGTATTTCTTATAGACATTGTAGTCATCAGCGGAAAAGAGGATAAAGACAACTTTTTTTAGGGTACGGTTGTTCTTCAAAAAATCGTAGGTCGTATCGATTGCGATGCGGCAAGCCTTTTTCAACGGGTAACCGTAAGCTCCGCAGCTTATGGCGGGGAAGGCGATGGACATAGTATGATTTTTAACCGCCAGTTTCAAGCTATTCAAGTAACAATGTGAAAGAAGTCTCCGGTCTTCATCCGTTCCACGATAAACCGGGCCCACCGTGTGGATGATGTATTTGACGGGAAGATTATAACCTTTTGTTATTTTGGCCATACCGGTAGAACAACCGCCGATTTTTCGGCATTCACTTAAAAGTTCCGGTCCGGCTGCTCTATGGATGGCACCGTCCACCCCGCCGCCTCCCAGAAGCGAACGATTGGCCGCATTGACAATGGCATCGAGTTTAAGGGTGGTGATATCCCCTTGCATGACTTCGACGCGATCGAATACCGCATTTTTCATCATTAAATTCTCTCTTCTTTGGTGTTGAGGAGGCTTTTGGTTTTTATGGGGTCTGCATCTATCCAGAGACCTTCAAGGTCATAAAATTCACGTACGGGTTCGAAAAAAACATGTATGATCACATGACCATAGTCAAGCACAACCCAATGTCCTTCTTTTTTTCCTTCAACACGCAACGGTGTTATCCCCTGTTTCTTTAGATCCAGTTGAATATGTTCTGCAATTGCTGAAACCTGACGGTTGGAACGGCCACTGCAGATGATAAAAACGTCGGATAGAGAAGTTAGCTTCCGGACATCGAGAACCACCAGGTCGATGGTTTTTCTCCCCAAAGCGGCTTTAACAAAAAGATCAAGGTTCGGATCCATGGAAGGGTCAGTCACATTTGTCATAAATAGAGTCCTTTGGTTTTTATTAAATCTTCGACAATTTTCGGGACCAGGGATTTAATGGTGCGTCCCTTTCTGATATGCTCACGAATTTCTGTCGATGAAATATCCACGGGGGTTACCTCAAACAAAAAAACCGGTTGTTTCACGTCATGAATGTAGCATGATCGTGAAGCAGAATGTTTATATCTGTTTGAAATTCTGGATTTAATATAACTTCCAAGGTTTTTCCATTGCAAAACCGTGTCGCGTTGCCCTGTTGCGGCTCGAGACATGACGATGAACGGAATCAGCAGGAGAAGATCCTTATAAGATTTCCAGGTATCTACTTCCAAGAATGCATCCAGCCCCACGATAAAGAAGAGTTTTGTATTTTCGGGGAGAATGGATTTAAAATGGCGAACCGTATCGATGGTATATGAAAACCCTGAACGTTTTAGCTCAACATCGGAGACCACAAAATCGGAATCGTCTGAAAATGCAAGTCGGATCATCTCAATACGATCCAAACCATCTATGATCCCTGCCGTCTCCTTGTGCGGTGGAAGGGCCGAGGGGATTAAAAAAATTTTGTCCAGATCAAATCCCTCTTTAACTTCCCGAATTACCTGGACATGGCCCATGTGAATCGGGTTAAACGTACCGCCAAAGAGTCCTATGCGTTTCAAAAATACCCCACTTTTCAAGCAATAACACTTCAAATGGCCTCAAGATGACATCGGAAAAAAAAGCTGTGGATCCATGGGAACATTTTTATGGCAATGGTTCTATGTTCTGATCTGCCCATCTCCAAATACCGCAAATTTGGTTGTCGTCAGTTCCTCCAATCCCATGGGACCGAAGGCATGCAGTTTTGAAGTGCTGATTCCGATTTCAGCGCCCAATCCGAGCTCGCCACCGTCATTAAACCGTGTGGAAGCATTGACCAGAACCACCGAAGAATCGACTTCCCGCACAAAGCGTTTTGCCCTTTCATAACTGCGGGTCACAATGGCTTCCGTATGGCTTGAGCCGTAATTTCCAATGTGCAAGATAGCCTGGTCCATATCCTCGACCACCTTCACGGCCAAAACAAGATCGAGATATTCTTCCGGCCAGTCGGCTTCTGTGGCCTTTTGTGCATCCGGTAAGATCTGACATGTTTCAGGGCAGCCCCTGATTTCAACCCCGGAATTTACATAACGCACGGCCATTTTCGGCAGAAATTTTGGCGCAATTGATCGATGTACCAGCATGGTTTCCATGGCATTGCAAACCCCCGGACGCTGCACCTTGGCATTGAAACAGATTTCTTCAGCCATGGATATGTCTGCCCCTTCGTCCACATACACGTGGCAGACACCTTTGTAATGTTTCAATACGGGTATTCTTGAATGTTCTACGACAAAACGGATCAAGCCTTCTCCGCCCCGAGGGATAATTAGATCGATGTATTCTTCCTGACTTAAAAGAATGTTAACCGCTTCTCGATCCCTGACGGGTATAACCTGTACGGCTTTTTCCGGGAGACCGGATTCATTGAGAACCTGTCCGATGATACCGGCCAGGGCCTGATTGGAATGAAGCGCTTCAGATCCGCCGCGAAGTATGACAGCATTGCCGGCTTTCAAGCAAAGGCCGGCAGCATCTATGGTAACATTGGGACGCGACTCGTAAATAATCCCGATAACCCCCAGCGGTATGCGTATTCGAGAAACTTCCAGGCCGTTGGGCCGGATCCAAGCCTTGGTTGTGGCGCCCACAGGGTCATTGAGCCGGGCAACTTCCCTTAAACCATTAGCCATGGATTCAATGGTTGCGTCGGACACTGTGAGCCGATCGATCATGGCATCGGAAAGGCCCATCTCCTTTGCACGGGAAAGGTCCTTTTGGTTCGCTTCCTTTATATTCGATGATTTTTCTTCAATTTTATCGGCAATGCCAAGAAGAACATCATTTTTTTTATTTGAAGAACATCTGGCAATCTCCGCGGCGGCAGTCCGGGCCGCTTTGGCCATATATATAATTTCTTTTTCACCGGTCATGGTTTTTGCCTATAATATAAGGTTATTATGAATTATGACATTCAGATGTAATGGCAAGGTTATCTCTATGGATAACATCATCATAAGGTTTATGTCCCAGAATCTTTTTAATCTGGCTCGATTTAAATCCCATGATTTTGCGAATATCAGCGGAGCTGTAATTGACAAGACCGGTCCCCAGGGTTTCATTGTCGCCGTTTTTAAATTCCACCGGAGCGCCCACATTAAATTCACCTTCCACATGGACAATGCCGCTGGGTAAAAGACTTTTGCCCCTGTTCAGGATGGCCAGTGCGGCACCGTCATCAATTCTGATAGCGCCTTTGGGTTTTAAGGTAAACGCTATCCAGCATTTTCGGCTTTTAAGCTTTTTCTTTTTTGAAACGAAAAAGGTTCCAATCTCTTTTCCGGAAAAGAGTTTTATTAAGATATCCGGCTTGCCGCCGTTTGCGATGACCATGGGAATTCCAGAAGCGGTAACCTTCCTTGCAGCGTTTATCTTGCTGAGCATTCCGCCGGTGCCGAGGGGGCCGGGGATGTCGCCGGCAACTTTTACGATGTTCTCCCGGATGGTTGAGACCAACGGAATCAGTTCTGCATCAGGGTATTTTCGGGGATTTTTTGTATAAAGGCCGTCGATATCCGTCAGGTTGACAAGAATGTCCGCATCCATCAGGAGTGTAATCATGGCCGCAAGGTTGTCATTGTCTCCAAATTGAATCTCTTCGATCATTACCGTGTCGTTTTCATTGATAATCGGAACAACCTGCCACGATAACAACATGCAGAGCGTATTGCGAGCGTTCAAATATCTTCTTCGGTTATTCAGGTCATCACCGGTCAGCAGAATCTGAGCGACCTTTTTGTGATACCGGGCAAACGCCTTTTCATATTCCATGATGAGTCCTGCCTGTCCAACGGCAGCAATCGCCTGGCGCTTGGGGATTTCATCCGGCCGTTTATCAAGACCGATTTTTTTCACTCCGGATGCCATTGCACCTGAGGAGATCAGGATCACCTCGAGTCCGCTGTCAATTAAACGGCAAATTTGCCTGCTGATAGATCGTATCGCTTTTAAGTTCAGACCATGGTCTTCTGTTAAGACATTACTGCCAACCTTCACCACCAGTCGCTTGGCATTGTTAAATATCGATTTTCTATTGTTCTTCATAAGTTTTGTTTAACACGTGAACCATTTGCCGCTTTAATTCCTCAACGCCTTTGCCGGTCCGGGCGGAAATTAATTCGATTTTCCGATCCTTAACCGCAGATTGAAAAATTTCTACTGCTTTCCGGATATCGGGCAGGTCAATTTTGTTGAGTACAATAATCTGAGGTTTTTGAGCCAGTTTTGAATTATACAGGGCAAGCTCTTGGTTTATGATATGATATGCCTGTAGCGGGTTGTCAAGATCGATGGTTGCAATGTCGATCAGATGAACCAGAATTCGGGTGCGCTCGATGTGCCGGAGAAATTTAATGCCAAGCCCGATTCCTTTATGGGCGCCTTCGATCAATCCGGGGATATCGGCCACTACAAACGGCTCTGTCCAGTCGGTTTGAACCACGCCGAGACTGGGCGTAATTGTAGTAAAGGGATAATTGCCGATTTTGGGACGCGCTGAAGAAATGGCGCGAATGAGCGTAGATTTGCCGGCATTGGGGAGTCCGATGATACCGACATCGGCCAGAAGTTTAAGCTCCAACTTCAGTATTCTGGTTTCCCCAGGTTCACCGGGCTGGGCGAAACGGGGTGCCCGGTTTTTTGAAGTTTTAAAACGTGTATTTCCCTGACCGCCTCTACCGCCGGTCGCAATTACAAATGTTTCGTCGGTTTTGACCAGGTCCTTTATAACGCATCCGGTGTCGGCATCGGTGACCAGGGTTCCGGGGGGAAGTTCAATGACGAGGTTTCGGCCGTTTTTGCCGGTCTTCCGTTTGCCCTGGCCGTGGGCACCGTTTTCGGTTTTGAAGTGTTTTTTGTATCTAAACTGATAAAGGGTGCGTTTTCTTGAGGTTGTCTTTAATATAGCATTTCCGCCCTTGCCTCCGTCGCCGCCGTCCGGTCCTCCGCGTGGAATAAACTTTTCACGCCTAAAGCTCACGCAACCTCTACCGCCGTCACCGGACTGAACGGTAATAACCGCTTCATCAATGAATTTCACTCTGCATAAACACTTACTTTTTTGCGAGAACGACCCTGTCTTTCAAAAGCAACAATGCCATCAATCTTGGCAAACAGCGTATAATCTCTGCCCATGCCCACATTGTCGCCGGGATGTATCTTTGTGCCCAGTTGGCGAACCAGGATGTTACCCGCCTTTACAGGTTGACCGCCGTATCGTTTTACGCCCCGGCGTTGCCCTTGACTGTCGCGACCGTTCTTGGAACTGCCGCCTGCTTTTTTATGTGCCATTATAAAAACTCCTTGCCAAAAGAAATAATCTAATTAAGACTTTTAAACAGCGTGCCCTTTTTCCATATCCAATGCCGGGATCAGATTTCAATCCTCGACAAGTTCGATCTATTCCTGCCGGTCCCGTGGAATGGGAAAAATGTTTCTCTGGGGTGAAAAAAAGTTTCGCCTTCTCCCGCTCAAAGTCCGGGATCTTGGCCTTCTTTCGAGCACAATCAAATGGTTTTCAAAGGTCTCTTTTTTAAGTGCCAATACTGTCTATTTTAATTGCCGTGTACTGTTGTCGATGGCCCAGTTTTCGGCGATATCTTTTACGTTTTTTGTACTTGAAAACGATAATTTTTTTCCCCTTTCCCTGCTCGACAATGTGTCCTTTGACGGCTACATCATCGAGAACGGGCTGACCGATGCGGATGTTTTCACCATCTGAAAACATAAGGACACGGTCGAAAGAAACAGGGCTGCCGAGTTCGCCAGGGATTTTTTCGACCCTCAAAATATCGCCCTGACGAATTTTATATTGTTTTCCGCCGGTATTAACGATAGCGTACATGTATTTGACCCCTCCTGCAGTGCACTTTGTTTTATCTATAATTCAATAAATTCACTATTATTAGTCAATCGCTATAATTTGTCAAGATAATCTTTTTAAGTAATCAGAATCCAGAGATTACGGCATTGACATTTGTTTCGAATTGACATATGAACATATGATCATATATTAAGGGGTATTCGATGGAACGGTGTAAGGAAAAAATATTGCATATGGCTCAGGTGAAGCGTGCTGTGGATAACGTTCCCGATCCAAATATACTTCAGAGCATGACCGATATTTTCAAGGCGCTGAGCGATCCGAGCAGGCTTAAAATCGTTACTGCACTCTCTGCCTGCGAACTCTGTGTTTGTGACCTGGCTGCTGTTTGCGGGGCCTCCGAATCCGCTGTTTCACATCAACTTCGGATTCTCAGAAACTTGAAAATCGTACGCTTTCGAAGGGAAGGGAAAAGCGTGTTTTATCGTCTGGACGATGATCATGTAAAATCTCTTATCAGCCAGAGCCTGCAACATGTTAAGGAATAAAAATACTGTTAGAAAGGTTTTAATGCATGATAACCGTGGCCATTGAAATCATACGTGCTTCATGGCAAGTTTTTTATGAATCAGCCGTTTACATGCTATTTGGCTTTTTCATCGCCGGCATTCTTTATGTTTTTATTAAACCCGAAACCATCGGCCGTTACCTCGGCGGCGGAAACGTACGGTCCGTTTTCATGGCCGCTCTTGCGGGGATTCCAATTCCGCTGTGTTCCTGCGGTGTTTTACCTGCGGCGGCAGGTCTCAAACGGCAGGGAGCCGACAACGGAGCGACTTTGTCATTTCTTATTTCAACACCCGAAACGGGTATCGATTCAATACCGCTGACCTTTGCGCTTATGGATCCGATTATTGCGCTGATTCGTCCTGTGGCGGCATTTATTACCGCCGTTGTAGCAGGTCTATTGGAAAACTTCTCCAACCGGAGGAGCAATTCATTAGAAAATTTTTCTCAACTTTCCTCTTCCGATTCGAACGATTGCGGATGCAACAGTATGTTGCTGAATCCGGGCAAACCGATGGCGAAACCATTTACAGCCAAAATCGTTTCAGGCTTGAAATATGCTTTTGTCGATCTTCTGGGTGATATCGGCAAATGGTTTATTATCGGTATTCTGATGGCCGGTATGATAACCTACATAATTCCTGATGCGCTGTTCGAATCCTACCTGACCAACAACTTTATTGCCATTCTTGTTATGCTGATTGCAGGCATCCCCATGTATGTCTGTGCCACCGCCTCCACACCGATTGCAGCCGCTTTGGTACTCAAAGGGTTGAATCCGGGTGCGGCCCTTGTTTTTTTGCTGGCCGGTCCTGCAACCAACGTTGCTTCTATGAGCGTCGTCTCCGGCCTGCTTGGGAAAAAGTCTCTTGTGATATATCTCGGTTCAATCGCGATATGCTCTATTATGTTAGGGTTTTTTACGGACATGCTCTATTACAGTATGGGCATTTCCGCAACGGCAGTCGCCGGACAGGCTGCTCAAATAATCCCTCATTTTATACAGATGGGTAGCGCCGTGATTCTGGGTGTCCTGCTGCTCTTTGGGCTTTACCAGGGATATTCCAGAGGCCGCACTCTCTTTCCCGATATTCGGAAAAAATAAAACGCAATCTGACATTGATTTTAGCCCTGTGGACAGATATAAGAAATATTGAACTTACATCAAAACTCAGGTATTCGGTATCTGCAATTCATTCAGGAGGTCTTTTTTGGAAACATGCATTAAGCATACGGTTGTATCCCGATATAAACAGATCGACAGATCTTCAGAGCACATGCTCATTGGCGAAGAACCCCTGTCGATTCATGTGGAAGGAAAACCGTATTCTGTTGTGATGCGTACACCGGGTGATGAATTGGCCCATGCTGCCGGTTTTTGCCTGGCCGAAGGGATTGTGGATACACCGGATGATTTTAACACCATATCTTGTTGTGATGCCATCGATCCTAATGTCGTCACCGTTACCATCCGAAAATCGAGGCTCAATAAGATAGCCGGTCTTTTAGACCGGCGTGGTTTTATCAGCCAGACAAGTTGCGGTATTTGCGGCAAGGAGATTGTTAAAGATCTTTATCAGAAAATTCAACCCCTCAGAGACCATACTCGGATTGATGGTGGTTCGGCTGGGCAAATTCTTAATAATCTCTCCCAACTCCAGCCTTTGCGTGATAAAACCCGTGCGTCTCACGCCGCTGCTCTTTATGCGGCTGATTTTAAGCTGTTATCCTCGGCTGAAGATGTCGGCCGGCACAACGCCCTTGATAAGGCCATCGGAAAGCTTTTCTTGAATCGCAAACTCGATGGGGCCGTGCTGCTGGTCCTTTCCTCCCGTATCAGTTACGAACTGGTGCAAAAGGCTGCACGGGCGCGGGTCCCCGTTATACTGGCTTTTTCTCGCCCGACATCCCTGGCCGTAGAACTGGCATCAGAATTAAATATGACCTTGGCGTGTTTAGCTGAAGAATCCGGGTTATATATTTATTGTAAAGAGGAGCGTTTGACCGTTTGAGTTCATTTTAAAAATGGAGCGGAGCAGAGTCGTTATGAAACAAGAACTTATTGAAATCATATGTAGAAAGTCTTTTAAATACACCGAAACGCCTAGTTTTAAACTTGTTTCAGGGAGAATGAGTCGTTTTTATGTGAATTGTAAGCCGACGACATTAAGCCCGAGAGGTATGTTTCTGGTAGGCCACCTTGTATTCGATATCATAAAAGATTTAAAGCCGGACGGTATTGGCGGGCTTACTTTCGGTGCCGATCCAATGGCCATGGCTACGGCATTTGTTTCAGAACTAAAAGAAAGTCCGATAAATGCCTTTTCCATACGCAAAACCCGAAAAGATCATGGAATTGTCAAGTGGGTCGAAGGTGATGTGCAACCGGGACAGCGGGTTGTAATCATCGACGATGTTGCTACAACCGGTGGTTCCACAATCAAGGCTATCGAACGGGCCGGTTCCGAAGGACTGGATGTGGTTAAAGCGGTTATTCTGGTTGACCGTCAGGAGGGAGGGCTTGAAAATATCCGTCAGCACGTCAGAGATGTGGCTGCAGTTATCTCAAGAGATGAACTGATGAAACAGTATGAAAAAATGGGGTGATAGAGACAAATTATTGAGTTACAATGTATGTCGCACAGGCGTTCTCCGACTCCCAGGAAGTTACCCGGACAACCTTGACGTCAGAATTGTCGATCATGGATTGAAGGGCGTCTGCAATATACCGCGCAATGTTTTCCGAAGAGGGCGGGTTGTCATCATGAAAGTAATCGAGTTCGTTTAAAAACTTGTGATCCAGCCTTGCTATGATTTCAGAAATATACTGCTTCAATTCTCCAAAGTCGATCAATACCCCCGCATTGTTGAGGTTTTCTCCGGCGACACAGACTTCGATCTTCCAGTTATGTCCGTGCAAGTTTTCACATTTTTCAGCCACCATTTTAAGCTGGTGAGCTGCTGCAAAATCCGTAACAACTTTTAATTCGTACATTGCCGTTAAATCTCCTTTGGCTGGCGAAAAAACCGATTGGTCCAAATTTCTTTTAAAAAATCGAGGTCAGTTGGATGCTCTGTCTAACCCGCTTTTGAGAATATTTTTTAATTTATTGGGTAGTTTGCCTGATTCAATTTTGGCGAATTCTTTGAGCAGCGCTTCCTGTTTTTTATTCAGATGGGTGGGTGTTTTAATTAAAACTTGAATGACCTGATCTCCTCGTTTGCCGTATCTCAGAGACGGAATTCCCTCACCGCGAAGACGAAAGATGTGGCCAGGTTGGGTGCCTTTTGGAATTTTTAGTGTCTTTTTGCCGTTTAAGGTAGGAACCGTTATGGTATCGCCAAGCGCAGCCTGTACAAAGGAAATTTCCATCTGGCAGATTACACTTGTATCGTCACGCTCAAAGAAGTCGTGCGGTTCAACATGGATAAAAACGTAGAGATCACCCGGGGGCCCTCCATATATGCCGGATTCACCTTCTCCGGTCAGGCGGAGCCTGGATCCGGTATCTACGCCTGCCGGGATTTTAACTGCCACTTTTTTGCGAACTCGAACCTGTCCGGATCCCTTGCAGGCGGTGCATGGATTCGTTATGGTTTGACCGTTGCCATTGCATTGGTAGCAGGTTGTTCTCACCGTAAAAAATCCCTGATTCCGAGAAACCTGCCCGGTGCCATTACACTGCCAGCAGGTTTCTGGATGGGTGTCCGGTTCGCACTTGCTTCCCTCACAGGACGAGCACGTTTCCATCTTCTGTAAATCTATTTCGATTTCTGTACCAAAAGCGGCGTCCATGAAGCTGAGCGTCAGGTCGTAACGGAGATCGGCGCCCCTTTGAACCCGGCTCCTTGACCGGCTTCCGCTGCTGAATCCAAAAAATTCCTCAAAAATTCCGCCAAAGCTCGAAAAAATATCTTCAAACCCGCTAAATCCAGAAAACCCTGACCCTTCGAGACCTTGATGGCCAAACTGGTCATAAATGTTCCGTTTTTGAGGATCTCGAAGAACCTCATAAGCTTCGGAGGCTTCCTTGAACTTTTCTTCAGACTCTTTGTCGTCGGGATTTCGATCCGGATGGTATTTAAGGGCCCGTTTACGGTAGCTGGCCTTTAGCTCGCTTTCATCGGCATTACGGCTTACATTTAAGACTTCGTAGTAATCTCGTTTGTTCCTCATTTAGTTTCCTGGTAATCGCTCGGGCACTCCATGAAGTGCAACCGTGAGCGCGATCGTTTCGGCTTGCTGCAAGGTTAACAAGGGAATATTAAAATGCATAAAAATCCATACCGTCGAAGATTCCCTGAAGCTTTTCGGAGAACAGTGGATATCTTGTATCAGGGAAGCCAAATGGAATTTCAATTACACAATAAGGCAAGTATGAAATTTGCTACTAAAGTAATACAAAAACCAGGGTTGTCAATGAAGATGAAGGATAAAAACGGGATTGTGCGGACGGGCCGGCGGTATATATTTCAAGGAGTTGAATTTACATAAAAAGGAAAGGGTTGGGGGGTAAGAAGATGTTGCATACGTCCTATCCCATAAATGACCGCCGAAGAATTGTGTCTTTTTGCCACCGCATGTCATCCCGATAGGGATATTCGATGTTGTGGTGGAGCCCTCGGCTTTCTTTCCTGTGTCCGGCACACTTGATAATAAGTTCTGCCACTATCGCTATGTTTCGAAGCTCAATAAGATCTGGTGAAACCCTAAAATCCCAATAATACTCCCGTATCTCTTTCTGTATTATTTCAATGCGTCGTTCAACCCGTTCCAGCCGTTTGTTTGATCGGACGATACCCACATAGTTCCACATGAATCGCCGGATTTCATCCCAATTCTGCGAAACCATAATAACTTCGTCGCTGTCTGTGGTACCGACTTCGTCCCATGGTGGAGGATCAGGGGTGGAAGTGGAATCGAATGTATCGATATCCTTCACGGCCTGTTGGGCAGCCATATGGGAATATACCAGGGCTTCGATCAAAGAGTTGCTTGCAAGCCTGTTGGCACCATGAAGTCCGGTACAGGCTGTTTCGCCGATGGCGTACAATCGGTGCAAATCTGTTTTTCCAAACATGTCGGTTGCGATACCTCCGCACATATAATGGGCGGCCGGAACAACCGGAAGCGGCTCTTTGGTCATATCAAAACCGAAGGTTAAGCACTTTTTATATAAATTAGGGAAGCGTTCTTTTATGAAGTCGGAATTTTTGTGGGATATATCAAGAAATACGGAATCAGCCCCGCTTTTCTTGAGTTCTGCATCTATGGCACGCGCAACCACGTCACGGCATGCAAGATCCTTTTGGGCGTCATATTTTTCCATGAAAGGGTTTCCGGAAGCATCAACCAGGACCGCGCCTTCACCCCTTAAGGCTTCTGAAATCAGGAAGTTTTTGGCATCAGGGTGATACAGGCACGTTGGATGAAACTGAACGAATTCTAGATTGGCGACGGTAGTCCCGGCACGGTATCCCATAGCAATGCCGTCACCGGTGGCAACATCCGGATTGCTGGTGTAAAGGTAAACTTTGCCTGCACCGCCGGTGGCCAGAAGTGTTATCTTTGCGCAGAAGGTTTTTACATGATTTGTTTCCCTGTCAAGGACATAGGCTCCACAGCAATAGTCTTCATGGGTCGTCGTGATCATACCCCTTTTCATACGGGTTGAAATGGTGATGAGATCGATGGCGATGTGGTTTTCAAACAGGGCAATTCGATCGTTATTTTTAACATGATCTACAAGGACCCTTTCGACTTCTCTCCCCGTCATGTCGTGGGCATGAACAATACGTTTTTGCGAATGACCGCCTTCACGCCCCAAATCTAATTCAGCATCGAAATCAGGGGATTCAGAATCTGATTGCTTTTTATCTCTGAGGTTGAAATGTACACCAAGATCGATCAATTCACGGATCCGGCCGGGTCCGTTTTTAACCACCATTTCCACCACATCCCGGTTGCAGAGACCATCTCCGGAAGCAAGCGTATCCTGAATGTGAAGGTCAAATGAATCGAGTTCGCCAAAGACAGAGGCAATTCCACCTTGGGCATGGGAGGTGTTGCTGTCCATAATCCCTTTTTTGGTGACTAACGCCACATCACCGAATTCGGCTACTTTGAGAGCAAACGTCAGGCCGGCGATACCGCTGCCGATTATCAGAAAGTCTGTTTTAATTTGTGTCATATAATTTAACGTTTTGGAATCTCTATTATAATATCAAGAAGATAGTTTTTTTACGCTTAATTGCAACCCCGAACATGCTCCTGTGATTTAGGAAAAGGTTCATTGAATTTCAATGGGATTAAATCGAACCCTGTTCATGTGTTAGCTCTGTTAATACATTGTTGTTGCAAACGGTTTGCAAGCCTGCAAGCCGGGCATTGGCCCTGTCGCGGGGTTGCCAGTTATGACTTTTTAAATGCCGAAAAATATGATAACATTAAGTAAGTTTATAAGCAACGAAGATTAAAGGTTTTTGTTAAAAGATCCAAAGCGATATTTCTACGTTTGTAGAAATA
>JAAXQD010000009.1 GCA_012974475.1 Desulfobacterales bacterium | reverse complement strand
GAGTTGGTAAATAAATACACACCGTCGAATTTATACATAATCACTGATGGCTTGCCGACCAGGGGTGAGTCAAGCTACAGAAGCCTGAACCCATTTGCCAGTTGTAGTTCACTGTCGGGGTCATCAAACACAATTTCGGGCGAGTGCCGGATCAAACTATTTCAACAAACCATCAAAGAGAGTGCACGATCAGGTGTCCAGGTAAACGTCCTGTTGTTGCCTATCGAGGGTGATCCTGATGCGATAAATCAACCGTACCAGATATTGGAACTTGAATTTGCAAAAAATAAAAAAATCTATTGTAGATCTTCGAAAGCGGTGAATAAATATCCGGGTCCAGAGAGCCCGGCTTTGGGTTACGCGTCCCCTTTCAGACCAATCTCATCGGCAACTTCCCGCATGCCCATAATCGTATCCGTGATCAGTTCGGTCAGCTCCAACCCCAGCATTTCAAGACCCTTTTCAATAATAGATCGGTCGACCCCGGCGGCGAACCGTTTATCTTTCCATTTCTTTTTTACGGATTTGGCCTTCAAATCCATAACACTTTTTGAAGGGCGCACCAGAGCCGTTGTCACAACAAGCCCGGTAAGTTCGTCAATGGCATACAGAACCTTTTCAAGTTCTGTCCGGGGCTCGACATCCGAGCAAATCCCCCAGCCATGGCTGACGACCGCCCGAATGTATTCCGGGGGCCAGGAATTTTTCTGTAGAATCTCCTCGGTTTTCCGGCAGTGCTCTTCTGGAAACCGTTCATAATCCAGATCATGGATCAGGCCGATAATGCCCCATTTTTCTTCGTCTTCTCCGCGTTTGCGGGCAAAATGGCGCATCACCCCTTCCACCGCCAGTGCGTGTTTGATAAGACTTTCATTTTTATTATATTCCTTCAAAAGCGCAAATGCCTGCTCACGGGTCGGTGTGTTTGAACTCATTTTTTTCTCCCGGCTTATCAGTTTCGAATCTAATTTCCAGAAACTATACCCATAAATTTGGCCGATTGTAAATATGGAAAAATCTCTTGACACCCTCCCCGGCATCGTTTAGAAAAATTATCCAGGTGCCGATATCGGCTTAATAGGGAATCCCGTTAAAATCGGGAGCGGTCCCGCCGCTGTAATCCCCCCCTCTTTTAAGAAGGGAACCTTTTTAGCACGTATGTGCCACTGTTCCGATACGCTGGAATGGGAAGGCCGCTAAAAAGGCGGGAGAGTCAGAAGACCTGCCTGAAAAAAACAGCCACAGAGATTCTTGCGGAGTTACAAAGGTCTCGGGTTACGATTACAAAAAAGGGTCAAGAAAACTGGGTGCAGCCCTTCAGTCTTATTCTTAAGATTGAAGGGCTTTTTTTATGGCCAGTGAACATTCCCGGCGGGGCAGAAAAATTATGAAAGGAGGTGACAGTCGTGAAAACCGGATTAATTGTTTATGTTGTTGGCAAAGAGCCCGCCGATTGGAATGTAGAATCAGAATCGACAGCCATCAAGCAAAATATCAAAGCGGACCTTGTTGAGATCATCACCGTCAAAACAGGTCATTTTGATATTTCGGATGCCTGGTGGTCCCTCTTAACCAGGGGGATGAAACGGATTGTCTGCAGGATTGGAAAATTTACCGCAAAGGGCAACCTCGCCCTCACGGGGAATGAACTTCATCTCTGCGGATAGTGATAAACAGGCGCCTGGGGGAGTCTTCCCCAGGCGCCCCCAGAACGAGATCCCGGGCTTTGAGCCGGGGAGTGCAAAATTTTAACCACCCCAGCGTGCATCACCGGGATACGTCTTTATCCCTGCACTCAGCGCCATAATAAAGTTCCGGCCGTCTGTTGGGGAGAAAGTATCGCATCCTGTGCCCTCTAACCCGGTTCAGATCTTGGGCCTTCAGATCCAGGACGACCATGCTTTCTTTACCGCTTAAATTCTTCTCGATAACTTCTCCGGAAGGTCCGATAATCACAGCGATCCCCGGGAAATCGAGCCCTTTTCCATTGTCCCCGGATTGGTTGCAGGCAACAATGAAAACGCTGTTATCAAAAGCTCTTGCAGCAAGATGACGCATCCATGACCGGTATTTGTCTTTGGGTGTTCCTCTTGGAGATGCATGGGGAATAAAAATCAGTTCAGCGCCTTTAATTGCCATTTGAGTGGAAAGCTCAGGAAAGTGGACATCATAACAAAGCTGGATGCCGAACCGAAGACCATTTACGTCAAACACCGGTATTTTGTCCCCCGGTGTAAAATTTTTCCGTTCCGGCGGAGCGATGTGTAACTTTCGATAGACCCCCACAAACCCGTCAGGCCTTATGACCAGGTGGCACGGAAAAATACGGCCCGCTTCATCCCTTTCAAGGATACCTGCCAGAATGGCAATCTCATGGTTTTTTGATAAATTTGACAGATCCCGGGATATGGGACCGGGAACCGGTTCTGCCGAATCTTTTATTTCTCTAAGATTCGTGTACCCCGGGATATTCATTTCAGGAAAACACACCACAGCAGCGCCCGCTTCTCCGGACGCCTTTATCCACGGTAGCATGGCATCAAGATTGCGGCGGACGTCCCCTGCCACTGAACGAGAAATCACGGCTGCAATTCGGATATCTTGCATGATGTTAGGGTGAAGAAATTTCCTTTTTTAAAACGGCCAAGCCGCATTATATCGCATCACGGAAGCGATGGTATCACGGAATGTTTGATGGTGGTAGCCGGGTATTTTGTCTGGTGTATTTTGGGTCGAAATTACACACCCAAACTAAAGATCAAAATGGGCTCTAATTTTATACATTTTTGTCGCAGGCAGGTTAATAATTTCCTTGACCCCCGTGTCCCGGGAAATATCTTCAAGATTTCCCTTAATTTCATCCATAGATTGAGCGATAAAGGTAAACCAGATATTATATTTATTGTCCCGCTGATAATTATGGGTAACTCCAGAATAACGGTTGACCGTCCTGGCAAAACGCTCGATTTTGTCTTCCGGAACCTTCGCTGCACAGAGCGTGCTGACAAACCCTAATTTTTCAGGAACGAAATTGCCGCCGATCCGGCGGATGATACCCTTTTTCTTAAGCTGTTCAAGCCGTTTTATAACGTCACTTTCAGAAAGATCGAGATTTTCAGCAATTGAAAGAAAGGGCCTTTTCGTCATGGGGAAATCCGATTGAATCCTGTTAAGAATCGCCCGGTCAACATCATCTATTGGCGGCATGGGCTACTCCTGAAATTTTTCCGCGATTAAACGCACATGGACCTTTCGGGTCCGGGGACCGTCAAATTCACAGAAAAATATTCCCTGCCAAGTACCCAGTATCAGTCGATTATTTTCTATGGCGATCAGCTCTGAAGATCCGACAAGTGTCGATTTTATATGGGCCGGTGAATTCCCTTCCAGATGACGATATCCGGCCTTCCATGGGATGATCTTGTCGATGATCATCAGAATATCCTCTTTTACGCTGGGATCGGCACTTTCATTGATTGTAATCGCAGCCGTTGTATGGGGTACGTAAAGCATGCAGAGGCCCTGACCGATATCTGCAGAAAGAACCGCATCCTGAATTTTGGCGGTGATATCTATCAATTCCGTTTGCTTTCCGGATTTAACTGTAAAAATCATGGGTTCCTTTCCCCAAACGAAAAAAGCCCTGCTTTGAAGGCAGAGCTTTTTTGCTAAACTGGGGTTAACGGATCACGGCCTTTTTAATTAGACGCATCCGGTCGGCTTCGGAAGACCGGCCATCTTACATGCTCCCTTGCCGGGGCCTGAAGGAAACAATTCATAAATATGTTTCAGCTTGAAGCCGGTAACTTTTGAAAGGATACGAACCATGGGCGCTATGCCGTTCTTCTCATAGTATTCCTGAAGAACCGTGACAACCTGACGATGCTCGTCATTTAATTCTTCAATACCTTCCTGATTTTTTACCCACTGCATCCACTCATCACAAAAGTTTTCGTAGCTGTCGATAAAGCCGTCTTCATCTACGGTAAATGTCTTTCCCATAAACTCAACTGTTGCCATTAAAAACCTCCTTTATATTTTATTAATTCTCATGGCCTTCGGCCTATAACTTTCATTAAAATCGATAAAAATAACTATATGATTGATCTATCAATGTCAATACGAAAAATATAAATACCTGTCTCTTATACACATCT
>JAAXQD010000265.1 GCA_012974475.1 Desulfobacterales bacterium | reverse complement strand
GTCATCCAGGGATTTGGCATCAGTGTCGGACTTGAGAGTATGACGTCGCCGGGTGGTGCTCCCGTGGTTATCCATCCGGGATTGGGGTTCAAGCTGATGACCGTACTGACCCTGACAGCCGGAACCGCCTTTATCATGTGGCTGGGAGAGCAGATTACCGAACATGGTATCGGCAATGGTATCTCTCTTATTATTTTTGCCGGCATTGTTTGTCGAATGCCCGCTGCGATCGGCAATACCTTCCGTCTGCTTTCAACAGGAGATATGGGGATATTCGCTGTGATTATCCTGACACTGATGATGGTTCTGGTTGTGGCATTCATTATATACATGGAGCAGGGTCAGCGCCGCATACCCGTCCAATATGCCAAAAGGGTCGTCGGCCGCAAGATGTATGGCGGTCAGAGCACTCACATCCCGCTGAAGGTAAATACATCCGGTGTTATCCCGCCGATTTTTGCCTCGTCGATTATCATGTTTCCGGCAACCCTGGCCAGCTTTGTAACGATTCCATGGATGAAGCAAATGGCCGATGCGATGAGACCGGGCAATCTGATGTATGAAATGTTGTATGTTGGGTTCATATTCTTTTTTTGCTACTTTTACACCGCGGTTACTTTTAATCCTGAAGATGTCGCCGATAACATGAAAAAGCAGGGCGGGTATATTCCGGGTATTCGTCCAGGTAAGCGTACGGCGGATTACATTGATAGAGTGCTGACCCGTATTACACTGGGCGGTGCAATATATGTTTCAGCAGTATGCGTACTGCCGTCGGTTCTGATGACAAAGTTTAATGTTCCTTTTTATTTTGGAGGTACGGCGCTGCTGATTGTTGTAGGTGTGGCGATCGATACGGTCGCCCAAATCGAATCGCACATGCTGGCCCGCCATTACGAAGGGTTTTTAAAGAAAAGCGGCTCCAAAACAAAGGGCCGATTCTGATTTGGTGATTCTATGATCATCTTATAAAATCGTGGCACGATTTTATTGGAATATAAGGGGGCGGGAAAAAATGGCAAAAGAAGAGGCGATTAAAGTAGAGGGTACAGTGCTTGAGACATTGCCCAATGCGATGTTCAAAGTTGAGCTGGAAAATAAGCACCAGGTACTTGCGCATATTTCCGGAAAAATGCGTATGCACTTTATCAAAATTCTGCCTGGAGATCAAGTGACTGTTGAGCTTTCACCATACGACCTCTCGCGTGGCAGAATAACATACAGATCAAAGTAAATCGGGGCATCGAAAGGGGAGTACCAGGGATGAAAGTCAGGCCATCAGTCAAGAAAATGTGCATCAAGTGTAAAATCATTCGTAGAAAAGGGGTGGTCAGAGTAATTTGCCAAAACACACGGCACAAACAGCGTCAAGGGTAAAGGAGAATAGACTTTGGCTAGAATTGCAGGCGTAGATTTACCAAGGAATAAGCGGATTGAGATCGGACTGACATATATTTATGGTATCGGGCGATCCACATCCAATAGGATACTCCAAAAGCTTAATATCGATCCTAATACTAATACGGACAAGCTGTCCGAGTCCGAGGTCAACAACATTCGCAAGGCAATTGACAGTGAATGTAAGGTTGAAGGTGAACTTCGCGCGGAAGTTACCATGAATATAAAAAGATTGATGGATCTGGGATCATATCGCGGTCTCCGGCATCGAAAATCGCTGCCGGTGCGGGGGCAGCGGACAAGCACCAATGCACGTACGCGCAAGGGACCCAAGCGGGCCGCCGTCAAGAAGAAAGCCAGAGTCGGTAAGAAGTAAATTGTTCAGCGATAGAGGTTAATACATGGCCAAGAAAGTTCGTTCCAGAAAGAAAGAAAAGAAGAGTATCCCCAGCGGGATAGTACATATCCAGTCAACGTTTAACAATACAATCGTTACCATCACGGATCCTGCCGGTAATGTTGTGTCCTGGTCAAGTGCCGGCGTTCAAGGTTTCAAGGGATCGCGCAAGAGTACGCCTTTTGCCGCCCAGCTTGCGGCAGAGGACGCCGCCAAAAAGGCCATGGAGCATGGGATGAGAAGTGTGGAAGTGTATGTTAAAGGACCTGGAGCCGGCCGTGAATCAGCACTGCGGTCATTGCAGGCTGTGGGGTTCAATGTCGTGATGATTAAAGATGTGACGCCGATTCCACATAACGGATGTCGACCGCCAAAGAGACGCAGAGTGTAAACTGTGGAGGCTCTAATCCATTTGGAATGATAGATTCAATTAACGGATGACACTTAAAAACAATTCAATTTCGTTATACAACAATTAAAAGGGAGAAAATACTTGGCACGATATACAGGTTCGGTATGTCGGCTGTGCCGACGCGAAAACTTAAAATTGTTTCTAAAGGGAGATCGCTGTTATTCTGACAAATGTGCTTTTGATCGGCGCAGTTATCCACCCGGACAGCATGGGCAGCGCCGGGGCAGAAAGATTTCCGATTACGGTATTCAGCTTCGAGAAAAACAGAAGGTGAAACGAATGTACGGTCTCAGCGAAAAACAGTTTCATCTGGTTTTCAAGAAGGCTGACAAAAAGAAAGGTATCACAGGAACAAATATGCTTGTGGCGCTTGAACGTCGGTTTGACAACGTGGTTTATCGTTTGGGGTTTGTCAACTCGCGTACGCAGGGGCGTCATTTTGTAAGACATAACCACTTTTTGGTTAACAACAAAAAAGTTAATATCCCGTCTTATCTTATTAGTGTAGGCGATGTTGTAGAAATTAGGGAAAAAAGCCGAAAAATCCAAGCGATATCAGATGCACTAGATGCTGTGGTGCGCAGAGGTGTACCCCAGTGGCTTGATCTGGAAAAAGATAGCCTGCAAGGGGTTGTGAAAAGTTATCCCGTCCGGGAAGATTTAACCATGCCCATGCAGGAACAACTAATAGTGGAGCTTTATTCCAGGTAACTACAATCAAAAGCCCTCTGAAAAAAAGTGGAGAAACAATAATGTCATCAAATGAACTTATGTACATGAACTGGCAGGAGATGATCAAACCTGGAAAGGTTCAAGTAACCACTAAACCCACCTATGGCAAGTTCGTTTGTGAACCTCTTGAAAGGGGATTTGGCTTAACGATCGGAAATGCTTTGAGAAGGATTATGCTTTCTTCTCTTTATGGAGCAGCGATTACTTCTGTAAAAATTGAAGATGTAATGCATGAATTTAGCACTATTCCAAGCGTTTATGAAGATGTATCTGAAATTATCCTCAACTTGAAAGAGGTGCGCTTTAAGCTTTCCGACCCTGAACCGAAAACAGTACATCTTGAGGCTGAGGGAGAAGGCGAAATTACGGCCGGCGATATTATCAGCGGGGACGGCAGATGTGACGTGCTGAATCCGGAATTGCATATTGCAACCCTCTCGAAGAAAGCCAAAGTTAATATGAGCATGACCGTCAAAGTGGGTAAAGGATATTCTCTATCCGAGAGCAATAAAGATGAAGATGCACCACTTGGAACAATTCCGATGGATGCTGTATTCTCTCCGGTTAAGCGTGTGACGTATGTCGTGGGAAATGCCCGGGTAGGCCAGAGAACGGACTACGACAAGCTTACCATGGAAGTATGGACCGATGGAAGCATATTGCCGGAAGACGTTGTTGCTTATGCGGCCAAGATATTAAAGGAACAGTTGACTATTTTTATCAATTTTGATGAAGATCTTGAGCCGGAACCCGACCCAAAGGTTGAGAAAGCAGACAAGCCCCAGTTTAATGAAAATCTTTACCGAAGTGTTGAAGAGCTTGAGCTTTCCGTGCGTAGTGCCAATTGCCTTAAAAATGCCGATATACTCAAAATTTATCAACTGGTAAGTAAAACCGAAGCTGAAATGCTCAAGACCAAAAACTTTGGAAGGAAATCCTTAAACGAGATCAAGGAAGTCTTAACGGAAATGGGTCTTTACTTAGGGATGAAGCTGGAAGGATTTGTACCACCCGAGGAAGATAAGGAAGAAGGAGAGAGCTGATACGATGAGACATCGCAAAGCCGGTTTGAAATTAAATAGAACGAGTAGCCATCGTAAGGCCATGTTCAGAAACATGGTAACTTCTTTGTTTAAACATGAGCGGATTCGTACGACCGATGTAAAAGCAAAGGAGTTGAGACGTTGGGCCGACAATTTGATTACGCTTGCCAAACGTGGAGATTTGCATGCCAGACGTCAGGCCCTGGCGATTGTAAGGGAGACTGACGTCGTTCACAAACTGTTTGAAAA
>JAAXQD010000039.1 GCA_012974475.1 Desulfobacterales bacterium | reverse complement strand
GTTTAAACCCATGACATCCGGTTCAGCAACGTCCGTGCCAGAAAGCACTTTTTTTAATTCCCGGCAGGGTTAAAAATCCGTCCCTTGATCCTGAAGCCCCACAAAGCCTGGAGTTGAAAGGCTCTCCAGAGACCCATGATACATTGAATAAAACCGGCAAAACCAATGAATTGAATTCCAGGGGAATTTTTGATGGATGCAAACCCATAGAAGTTACACATTCAAATGGGCATCCATGCACAAATTTCTGTGCAAGCAGACAAAGGGTGTGGAAAATAAAACGAGGGATAAACCAAACGATTTTCGGTGTGACCATTGCTTCGCGATTTTATGGGAAGCAAGGGTTACCGATCTTTAAATATGGCAGAGTTAATATAAATTTTCTTCAGCCCCCCGCCGATCAGCAGCATACCCAAAAGATAGAAGCTAAAACGGATAAAAAACATCACCGAAGCAAACTGTTCGATCTTTTCGATCCTGGGCATGACCTGGGGGATCCTGATAAACACCCCGATACCGGCCAGGGTGAGTGCAATGCCCCAGATGAGCTGGACAACGACTTTGTTTTTATCTTTAGGGGCGTTCTCGTTTTTATCTGAATTTTCTGAATTCATCATTTTAATATCAAGACATTTAGGGGTTAACCGCCGAGATACACTTCCTTGACCTTCGGGTTGTGAAGGAGCTCTCCGGCCAAACCTTCCAGAACGACTTCTCCCCGTTCGATCACGTAGGAATAATGAGAAATTTTGAGGGCGGCTCTGGCATTCTGCTCCACAAGCAGAACCGTGGTTCCGGTTTCGTTCAGCTGTTTTACGACCTGAAATATCTCGTGAACGATCAAGGGCGCGATGCCCATGGAAGGTTCATCCAACAGAAGGAGTTCTGGCCGGGCCATCAAGGCCCGGGCGATGGCCAACATCTGTTGTTCTCCACCGGACAGGGTGCCGGCGATCTGCTTTGAACGTTGTTCAAGAATCGGAAAAATTTCATAAATCTCCTTGACCTTCTCGTTGATCTCGTGACGGTTCCTGCGTTTATAGTATAAATAAGCTCCGAGGTGGATATTGTCCAGGACCGTGAGATGGGCAAAAATCTGTCGCCCTTCGGGCACCTTGGATATGCCCAAACCGACGATCCGGCTGGCAGACAGACCGGCAATGTCGCGGTCTTCATACAGGATTCGGCCTTTATCGATCTTCATCAACCCGGATATCGCCTTGAGCAGGGTCGATTTGCCGGCCCCGTTGGCCCCGATGATGGAAACCACCTCGCCTTTGGGAACCTTTATGGAAACTTTTTTGAGAACCTGGATTCTGCCATAAGCGGCGCAAAGCCCCTCGATCTTGAGCATATTTTAAGCCTCGCTTCCCAAATAGGCTTCAATCACCGTTGAATTGTCCCGGATCGCTTCCGGAGTTCCTTCGGCGATCTTCTGTCCGTAATTGAGCACCACAATCTCATCGGATATATTCATGATCACCTTCATGTCATGCTCAACCAGCAAAACGGTAATCCCTTTTGCGTTGATGGCTTTGATCAGAGAAGATGCCACATAAGTTTCGGTCTCATTGAGACCCGCCGCAGGTTCGTCCAGGCAGATCAGTTCCGGCTCAGTGGCCAGTGCCCGTCCGATTTCCAGCATCTTCTGCTGCCCGAGCGGCAGGTTGTCGGCCGGTTCTTCGAACTTGTCGGCCAGACCGATGAACTTCAAAATATTTAGGGCTCTGTCCCGCATTTCTTCTTCTTTCCGTTTGGCTCCCGGGAGTCTAAACCCTGACGCCATAAAGGATGTGGGGACCCGGGTATGGCATCCCAGCATGACATTTTCCAGAACGGTCATATTGCCGAACAGCTCGACGGTCTGGAATGTCCGTGAAATTCCCCGGGCGGCAATTTCGTGGGTTTTGAATTTTTTGATGGATCGTCCCTTAAAGCGGACCGTCCCCTCGGTGGGGGTAAAAAAGCCGGTAATGATGTTGAACAGCGTGGTTTTTCCAGCACCGTTGGGACCGATAATGGCTTTGATGATCCCTCTTTTCACCTTAAAATCCGGCTTAAAGAGTGCCATCAGCCCGCCAAAGGCCATGACCACCCCTTGCACCTCGAGAATATTTTCCGCCGTTGTATCATTCATTGGACTTCTGTCTCACAAACAATTCCTTGAGCATCCCCGGCAACCCCACCAGTCCATTGGGTAAAAAAATAGTGACCACCAGAAGAATGGCACCGTAGACAATGACCTCAAATTCTTCAAAATAATGCAGCCACTCGTAGCTTAAAAAGGTGATGATGCCGGCACCGATAATCGCGCCCCAAATGTTATACATCCCCCCCAGAGCAATCATGATCAACAGCTTGATAGAAAAGAAAAGGTCGAAGGTGGATGGGTTGATAAAATTAAGATAGTGGGCGTAAAGACTGCCCGCCAAAGATGCCAAAATGGCCGAATAAACAAAGACCAAAACCTTGAACTTAGAGACGTTGACCCCCATGGAATTGGCGGCGGCCTCACTGGTGTGGATCGCCCTCAGTGCACGCCCGGCATCGGACTGAATGACATTGATGGTAAAAATCAATATGACAAAGACAAAACCCCAGACCAGGTAAAAATATTTTTCAATGGAATCCAGTTCAAACCCGAATATGCTTAAACCCGGTATGTCGGCCATGCCGTCCGGCCCCCCGGTCCACTGGATTTCTTCATTGAAAATGATAAAAACGATGATCCCGAAGGCAAGGGTTGCCATGGCAAGATAATGCCCTTTGAGTTTGAGCGACGGCGTACCCACCAGAAACGCAATCGTGCCGGTGACCAATACGGCGATGAACATGCAGAACCACGGATTAAGGCCGTAGCGGGTGGTCAGAATGGCGGAAACATAGGCGCCGATACCGTAAAAAGCGGCTTGTCCAACGGAAATCTGGCCGGCATAGCCCATTAAAAGCCCCAGACCGATGGTGATCAGGCAGTAAATACCCACGAAAACCATAATGTCGGTATAATTCCCTATGGCGGGAACTTTACCGGCAACCCAAGGAAAGATGATGATGAAGCCGGCAAAAAGGGCGATGGGAAGTTTTCCGATTCGAAGCATGCCTAAAACCTTTTGATCTTGCTAATCTCTATATTTCCGAAAATTCCGCTGGGTTTAAAAAACAGAACGAACAAAAGTACGATCAATGCGAAAGCGTCCTTGTAACCCGAAGAGATAAGTCCAGCGCCCAGAGATTCGATGACGCCCAAAATCAATCCGCCGATAACAGCGCCGGGAAAACTGCCCAACCCCCCCAGAACAGCGGCACCGAATCCCTTTATGGCCAGCATGGCCCCCCGGTCATATTCCATAAGGGCGATGGGAGTCATCGTAATACCTGCCACCGCGCCGATGGCGGCGGACAGCGCAAATGAGAGCAGAACCATCCGCTTGACATCGATCCCTACCAAACTGGCGGCATCCGGATTGTCCGCGCAGGCGCTCATGGCCTTTCCAATGATGGTTCTTTCAAAAAAGAAGGTCAATACGATGACGATCAAGACCAGAAAGCCGATGACCCAGAAATACTGGGGTTGAATGACGGCTCCCAAAACAATAATGGGGTCGCGCCCTGAAAATGCCGGGAGATCAAAAGGATCTTTGCCCCAGATAAACATGGCGGTTCCCTTGATCAAGATAGACGCGGCAATGGTTGCAATAATCAGGCTTAATACCGTGGGCCGGCGGATCGGGTTGATGGCCAATCTATCCAGCAATACCCCCACCAGAGTGACCAGGGCAACTGTGGCCGGAAAGGCCAAAATAAGCGGAAGCCCCACGGCAACGTGTAAAAAGACCATAATCAATCCGCCCAGCATGACAAACTCACCCTGGGCAAAGTTTATGATCTCGGTAACGTTATAAATGATATTGAAGCCGACCGCCACCATGGCATAAACACTGCCGACGGTGATGCCGGTAACCAGATATTGAAAAATCTGGCCGGTCAATGTGATGGTTTCCATTTTGAATTAAAAATTAAAAAGCGAGGGCGGTGCTAAAACCGCCCTCGTATGGTGTTTTTGGGTCTCAACCCAACCGATTATTCTGCCAGTGTCCAGTCGCCGTCTTTGACCACGACCATCTGAAATGCGTTTTTGTCCAGGCCGATGTGGTCGTCCGGCGAAAAGTTAAAAACTCCGTGCTGCCCGACAAATCCTTGGGTGTTTTCAAGGTAATCTCTGATTTTGGCTTTGTCGCAGCCAACGGCTTTAAGGGCATCCGCCACCAATTCCAGGGCGTCCCAGGCATGCCCGCCAAAGGAACTCAACGGCTCGTTGTATTTGGCGGTGTAGTCTTTCATATACTGCATGGTTACGGCCTTTTGAGGATGGTCATCCGGCAAAAGCTCGGCAACATTGACTGCGCCCAGGGGACAGTAAACCCCCTCGGCAGCCCCGGCGGCCAGTTTGATATTCTTTCGGCTGCCGAAACCGTGACTCTGATAGAAGGGAATGCTTGTCATTCCCAGGTCTTTCCAGTTGCGAAGCACCACCACCTGGGTCGGCCCCACCGACCAATTGACAATCACCTGGGGCGCTTTTCCTTTGATTTTGGTTAACTGGGCGGTCATATCCGTATCCTTTGGGCCGTATTTTTCGTCCGCCACAATTTTCATCCCATACCCGGGGGCAAGCCGGAGAAGTTCACCGCGCCCGCTGGCACCGAAACCGGAGGTAACGCTCATGACAGCGATTTTGTTGACGCCTTTCTTATTCAAGTAGGTGTAAATGGCTTGCACCGCCATGGTATCTGTCTGAGGTGTTTTGAAGACCCATTTTCGCACCTTGCTCTCTTTGTCATCCCAGACGATTTTATAGCTGGCTGCGCAGGAAACCAGAGGGGTTTCGTATTTTGCGGCAAGAGGAACAACCGCCAAAGACGTCCCGCTCAGCGAGGGACCGATCACCGCACAAACCTTATCTTGGGTGATCAGTTTTCGGACGGCAAGATTGGCCTTGGTGGCATCCCCTTCGCTGTCATAAATGATCAGTTCCAGTTTTTTTCCGTTAATGCCGCCGGCATTGTTGATTTTTTCAGCCAGCATTTCAGCGGTCTTTTTTTCTGGGTCACCCAGAAAAGAAGTTCGGCCCGTTACTGAAAAAACGGCACCCACCTTGTAGGCTCCTTTAAAAGCCAGTGCCGGACCGGCAAGCAGTCCAACGGCGAAAAGACAAATCGTGGACAGAACAGCAATTTTTCTGAGTGTCATTTTCCTCTCCTTTTGCGTTTAACGTTAGTAAAATTTTATAAGACCAAGTTTACACCGATATCCTCTTGAACCCTTAGATCTGTGAAGGTTTACAATGTATATACTTTATCTCCGTCAATGACCGTTACGCTGTTTTCTTGGAGTATTTTGACAGCGTCGGCGATGTTGTCGATTCGGAAGATCATGACCGCATTCTTTCCGCTGTGCTGAACAAAGGCATACATGTATTCCACATTGATTTCGGCTTTGTGTAAAATACCCAATATCCTGTGAAGGCCCCCGGGCCTGTCTTCCACTTCTACGGCCACAACATCGGTTTTACTTACGGTAAACCCATGATTTTTTAGCGACGCCACCGCTTTTGCATTATCATCTACGATCAGACGAAGTACGCCGAAATCGGATGTATCTGCAACGGCAAGCGCCCGGATATTTACACCGGCTTCTCCAAGAATGGCTGTAACTTCAGCCAAACGTCCCGCCTTGTTTTCCAAAAAGACTGAAATCTGTTCCGCCCGCATATCTGTCCTCCTTATTATTGTGTCATGGGTCATTGGCCTGCCCTCTGACACCTGACCCTTGTCAATTAAATTTTGCGATTGTCGATCACCCGGACCGCCTTGCCCTCGCTACGGGCAATGGTCTTGGGTTCCACCAGTTTCACTCTGGCTGAAACACCGAGATAATCTTTTATATTTGTTGCGATCTTCTTTTCCCGGTTTTGCAGATGTTTGACTTCATCGGAAAAGAGGCTTTCACCGACTTCAAGCAGCACGGTCATCGTGTCCAGATTGTCCTCCCTGTCCACCACAAGCTGGTAATGGGGCTCCGCCGCATCCATTTCCATAAGGACGCTTTCGATCTGAGAGGGAAATACATTAACGCCCCGGATGATCAGCATGTCATCTGTACGGCCGCTCACCCGATTCATTCGAATATGCGTCCGGCCGCATATACACGGCTCGGGATTCAGTGAGGTTATGTCCCGCGTCCGGTAACGGATAACGGGAAATGCTTCCTTGGTGATGGTGGTAAAAACAAGCTCACCGGTTTCACCGTATGGAAGAACTTCTCCGGATACAGGATCGATAATTTCAGGGATGAAGTGATCTTCGAAGATGTGCAGTCCGCGCTTGGCTTCGTGACACTCAATGGCAACCCCTGGGCCGATCACCTCGCTTAAGCCGTAAATATCTACGGCAATCAGATTCAATTTTCGTTCGATCTCCTCGCGCATTTTTTCCGACCAAGGTTCGGCCCCGAATATTCCATATTTAAATTTTAAATCTTTAAAAGAAACACCCATTTCTTCGGCGACTTCCGCGAGGTGAAGCGCATATGAGGGGGTTGCCGTCAGAATGGTGGGGCCGAAATCCTTCATTATCACAATTTGTCTTTTGGTATTCCCCCCTGAAACCGGAATAACCGAAGCACCGAGCTTTTCCGCGCCATAGTGGATACCCAGTCCTCCGGTAAAAAGCCCGTATCCATATGCATTGTGAATGATGTCTTCACGGGTCGCGCCACCTGCGGCCAGGGATCGGGCCATGAGTTCGGCCCAGGTATTCACATCCCTTGCGGTATACCCCACAACGGTCGGTTTGCCCGTAGTTCCGGACGAAGCATGGATCCGGACAACAGTCTCCATGGGAACGGCAAACATTCCAAAGGGATAATTGTCCCTTAGGTCTTTTTTTGTGGTAAACGGAATCCGTTTTAAATCTTCCAGCGACTGGATGTCATTGGGCGAGAGATTATTTTCCTCGAATTTTTTCCTGTAAAAAGGGATGTTTGAATAAACACGATCAATTGTGGTTTTGAGCCGGCGCAGTATGATGGCCTCGAGATCTTCCCTTGGCATGGTTTCAAATCCGATGTCGAGAATCATTCCAAAACTCCTTTCAGAATAGTTTTTATTTTGACGATCATTGAATGGATAATATAATACCTTAAATGCCGTTTAACAGAATGGCGTTTAACAACAAAAAAGGCCGCGGGTTTTAAACCCACGGCCTATAAAAAGAAAACCATGGGTTTCTTTTTTTCTGTCTACCCATGGTTTTTGAACAAGTTGGTCGTTTTCTACCTTGCCGGCCCATGAATAGACTTCCTAAAAAAGAAGCCACCCAAAAACCTAAAAAAACCAAAGTAGAAAAATCGAAACCGCACGTATTAAACCCTTAAGATTTTTATTATAAAGCCATATTAGCTTGAAGGGAGCTATAATGGATTCATGAAATTATGTCAAGGAAAAAGATTTATTCTTGTAAAGTCCCCTTGAAGTTTGCTTTCCGTTTTTCGAGAAACGCCTCTGTTCCTTCCTTTGCGTCGGAGCTCGACAGGCAGATGGCGAAGGCATCAATTTCTATTCTGCAGCCTGTCTTGAGGTCTACATCCATACCGCTGTTGATGGCCTGTTTTGCCGCACGCAGTGACGCCTTTCCCTTTGACGCCATGGCTGCTGCGGTCTTCATCACTTCACTCATGAGCTGGTCCTGAGAGCAGACCGTGTTGACCAGCCCCACCGTATGGGCTTCGGCTGCGGAAATCATTTTCCCGGTGAATATCATTTCTTTGGCCATGTTCTTACCGACCAATCTGGGCAACCGCTGGGTGCCGCCGAATCCGGGAATAATGCCAAGATTGATTTCCGGCAGTCCGAACATGGCGTTTTCAGAGGCGTAGATAAAATCACACCCAAGAACAATCTCACATCCGCCCCCCAGAGCAAAGCCGTTTACCGCCGCAATAACAGGTATCGACAATTCTTGGAGTCTATGGACCAGTGTATGTCCCGTTTCGGAAAAGAGTTTGGCTTTAAGGACGTTGAACCTAAGAAATTCCGTGATATCCGCACCGGCAACAAAAGACTTTTCTCCGGCGCCGGTAAGGACAAGGACCCGGATGTCTTCGTCTGAAGCAACCGCGTCAAGGGCATTTGAAAACTCTTGAAGCGATGCTTCGTTCAATGCATTCAATACTTCGGGCCTGTTGAACGTAATCGTTGCAACCCCTTTTTCCACTTTAAAAATAATGTTGTCGTACACCATAGTTTAACCTCCGTATTTTCCCGAATCTTTTATTGGGTTCACTTCCATGAATGCGGTGGGATTTGTTTCCCTGATATACGCCTGAATGCCTCTGACGATGGCATCGCACATTCGATCCTGATATTTTTGATTGACGAGTCTTTTGCATTCTCTAGAATTGCTGATAAAACTGGTCTCTATGAGTATGGCCGGCATCTGGGCTCCCAAAAGAACATAAAACGGCGCCTGTTTTACGCCCTTACTCTTTATTCTGCTGTAGTACTTTCTCAAATGATCCTTCAACGATCCCTGAACATGTCCCGCCAGGCGGCTTGATTCATTGATTTTTGCGTTCTGCATGAGATCGCTTAAAATGGATTGAAGGTCGCTGATATTTTTGGTTGACGTGGCATTTTCTCTGGCAGCCACCAAAATGGCATCATTGTCTGTGGCCAGATTCAGGAAAAATGTTTCGATCCCGTAGGCCCGTCGGTCCCTGGAAGCATTGGTGTGTATGGAAATAAAAAGATCCGCATTTTTTGTATTTGCGATGGCGGTTCGCTCCTCCAGGGAAAGGTTGCGGTCGCTGTTGCGGGTCATGATCACCTCACAGTTCAGCTTTTTGCGAATCTTATTGGCAAGGCGTCTGGCAACTTTCAGGGAAATATTTTTTTCATAAACCCCTTTCAAATAACCCGGCGCACCATAATCCCGACCCCCGTGACCCGGATCGATCACAATGCGTCTTACGCCCAGGGAAAGCTGTTTGGCCAAAGCGCCGGCCGGAATCTTATCCCCCTTTTTATCCGTTATTACCACCGATGGGGTGGGTCTTGGATCCTTTCCCCATACATCGATGACGATCCTGAAGGGGTTTTTGAGGGAAAAGATTTTATACGTTTTAAAGGACTTGATATCAACAACCACCCGGACCTGATTCGAGGAGAACTGTCCGGCACGCGTATCCATGAGCAGATTGTCATCGATGAGAATGTGTTTTTTAATGTCTTTTCCCAGTCTGCTGTTGTTTAAATCGACATAAAGACGTTGGGGTTTGTTGATGGATGTGTCTTTTTTTAGAAGTCTGTGGGCGTAGGATAGTTCATTATCTGCATCGATGACCACACGGGTGTAGTTCGGATTGGACCAGTACCGCAGTCCGACAATTTCGACGTTCCCGGCTTTGCCCGGGTCTGATTCCTTTGTATTCAGGTCTTGAGTAGAAGATGCTTTGATCTCCGTTTCAATACTGTCCACCGAAGCCCGGGCATCGTTTTTTTCAGGTATGACTTTTGGGGACGTCGTTTTCGGGGTCTTTTTCAAGGCTTTCCGGCGTTTGGCATTTTCAGCTTTTTGCCGGTATTTGCTTTTTGGATAACGTTTTATAAGAAGATCGTACACCTTAAAAGCGTTTTCTTTATCAGACGTTTTGAATGATCGCCCATACAGTTCTTCATACAAAACGCCGGCCATATAAAGTCCTGCAGGGGCCCACGAACCTGAAGGGTTGTGCCGGTAAACCGCTTTGAACTTTTCGATACAGAGGAGCCAGTTCTCCCGGTATTTCTGTTTTTTGGGGCTGTGGCGAAGTTTTTTATAGCAGGCTTCAGCCTGGTGGTATGTGTCTTTTGAAGTGGCTGCAAAGGACACCTGCTGCCCGGTTATGGAAAGCATACAGCCGATGAGGATATAGGGTAAAATTAATTTTAATCTATCCAATAACAATGGTTTTGGCCTTTTCCTGAAGTTCGTTCAGATAATTTAAAGCATCCAAGGGGGTCATTTTCGAAAGATCCATTTTTTGAAGTTTCTCAATGATAAAATGATCCATTTTTGAAAAAAGATTGAGCTGCACATGTCCTTTTTTCGAAATTTTTTCGCCGTCACAAATGGCCGGCAGTGCTTTCAAGCCATGTTCATCATTTTCGATATCGTACAGAATCTTCTTCGCCCGTTGGATCACGGTATTCGGAACCCCTGCTAAGCGGGCGACCTGTATCCCATAACTCCTATTGGTGCTCCCTTCCACCAGTTTTCGCAAGAAAATAATTTCATCATTCCATTCCTTGACCGCAATGTTGTAATTTTTGATCCGATCCTTCAAACGAGCCAGTTCCGTTAATTCATGATAATGCGTCGCAAAAAGGGTTTTAACGCCGACATCATTTAAGTCATGGAGGTATTCCGCAACCGCCCATGCAATACTGAGGCCGTCGAAGGTACTGGTCCCCCGCCCGATCTCATCCATTATAACGAGGCTCCGGGACGTTGCACTGTTTAAAATATTTGCGGTTTCTTGCATTTCCACCATAAATGTGCTCTGTCCTTGGGAGAGGTTGTCCAGAGCCCCCACACGTGTAAATATTCTGTCCGTAGAACCGATTGAAGCTTTGGCGGCAGGAATAAAAGAACCCATCTGGGCCATAAGGACCATGAGGGCCACCTGACGCAGCACCGTCGACTTGCCCGCCATATTGGGTCCGGTAATGATGAGTATCTGATTTTCTGTATTGTCCATCCGGATCGTATTCGGCACGAAACGCTCGCCGGCAATCATTTTCTCCACCACCGGGTGTCGCCCGTCTTCGATCCGGATGAAGCCCTCGGCATTAAATTCGGGCCTGTGGTAATCGTTTTGATCGGCGATCTCAGCCAAATTCAACAGGCAGTCGAGTCTGGCCAAAAAATGCGCCACCCCTTGAATGTCCGTGTTGTTGTCGACAACCGCATCTTTAATCTCGTTGAATATCTGGTATTCAAGGCCAGCCCTTTGGTCTTCTGCACCCAGGACCTTTACTTCAAAATTTTTCAGCTCGTCCGTGATGTAACGCTCTGCATTGACCAGCGTCTGTTTACGCACATAATGCACTGGAACCGCTTTCGAACGTGTTTTCGGCACTTCGATAAAGTAACCGAAAACCTTATTGTACCTTACTTTAAGGGTGTTTATGCCGGTGGATTCTTTCTCCCTGGCCTCGAGCTCGGCCAGCCATTTTTTCCCGTCCCGGCTGATTAAAATCAACTCATCCAGTTGAGCGTTGAAGCCGGTTTTGATAATACCGCCTTCATTGATGGTTGGCGGTGCATCTTCGCGGATGGCTTTTTCAATCAGAGCGGCCAACTCGCCGAGGCCATCGATATTCTGACCGGAGTTGATAAGGGTGGCTTTAAATTTCGAAAGCACGGCCCATATATCCGGGAGGCTGTTCAAGGAACGCTTCAGCGCACCGAGATCTCTGGCATTTGAATGCCCCATGGCGATCTTACTTCCGAGACGTTCAAGATCATAAACCGATTTCAAGTGATCTCTGATATCCCGCCGGACCGGTATATTGTCCTTTGCTTCTTCCACTGCATCCTGCCGAAGCCGTATTTCGGATATTTCCATCAACGGATATCGGACCCACCGCTTCAGGAGCCTTCCCCCCATGGCCGTCACCGTCCGATCCATGATGCCAATGAGGGTCCCCTGTCTGGAACCTGTACGGATATTTTTGATAATTTCAAGGTTGCGGAAACTGATTTCGTCGATAACAAGGGAATTGCCCAGGGAATATGTTTCGATCTTTGATAAATGCTCGATCTTTTGTTTCTGGGTCTCCCTTATGTAAAAAACGAGGGCGCCTGCGGCGCGAACACCGGCTTTTAAATGTTCACAGCCAAACCCTTCGAGGGAAAGGGTTTTGAATTGATCCATCAGCCGTTCACGCCCCCCGCTGTAGTCAAATGCTCTGTCGGTTAAAAAGGTGACGGGCCTCTCCGACAACGCGCTGATAATCGCTGAAAAAATCCGGTCGCTTTTTGATGACTCCGGAAGAAGAACTTCACTGGGTGAGATGCGAAAGACCTCATCGACCACTGCATCCAAATCTGAAGATTCGGACACCCGAAAGTTTCCGGTTGAAATATCCAGATAGCTGAGTCCCACAGTATTTTTTTCACAGGCGACGGCGAGGACATAATTGTCTGACTTTTCATCCAACAATTCATCGTCGAGGATCATTCCCGGAGTGATGACACGAACAACATCCCTTTTTACCAGACCTTTTGCCAGGGCAGGGTCTTCGATTTGATCGCATATTGCAACTTTGTAACCTTGGTTGATCAGGCGGGCGATGTATCCTTGTACGGCGCGATACGGCACACCGCACATGGGGATGGGGAATTCATCTTTCTTGTTTCTGGAGGTTAAGGTGATTTCTAGGATCCGGGAGGCAACTTCGGCATCTTCAAAGAACATCTCATAAAAATCTCCCATCCTGTAAAAAAGTATCGCATCGGCATATCTTTCCTTGATGGATAGATACTGTTTTATCATGGGGGTTGTTTTAGAACGACGCATACGGCTCAAACGATCATGAAACTTGGGAAGCTGCCATTGATGTTATTCAGTATTTTCAGGGTCTACCGGTTATATTGCCACCCGGCGGATTCGAATTCGTTTCTTGGTTTTGACCTTCATTCCTTAACGGGAAAACTTTTTTCATTCTGCCACGAAGGCGTTCGGGAACAAAGAAAAAATAATACATTTATCCTTCGAGCGTCTTATGCGGTGCTCATCGCATCCTGTTCCTCGGGCGGTTTAGAATAGCCGTAACCCGGGCCCTTTAAGGATTCCACTTCTTTTTTAAGTGCCGAGATTTCTTTCAACTGATCGGTGGCTGCTGTATTTAACGTTTTGATCTTTTTCTTTGATTTAAACCGGTCAAAAAGGCTGGTAAAATAGGCGATCAGGAACCCGACAAGAAAGAAAATAAGAAAATAGAAGGCATTGGGCAGATCCTTTAGATGATAGGGGTCCCCCACCAGGAGATCGATTTTAAGGCCTTGTTTGGCCATGAAATAATCTTTATTCGAAAAAAAGATAATTGCGAAAAAACCGACAATGATGACTCCGAGAGCGATCTTAAATTTTTTCATTTTTTTCTCCTTTATTTTCAGCCCTATATGTCTAATTTATCAAAGGATGGCTTTAATTTATTGTAAGTGGTCAATAAATGTTCCGGAATTACCCGGACATCGGAAAAAACCGTGAGGGCATTGGTGTCGCCGAACCACCTGGGAACCACATGAAAATGAAGATGTTCCTCAACACCGGCACCGGCAACTTTTCCCAAGTTGAGTCCCACATTAAAACCGTCTGGGTTCATTACGTTTTTCAGAATCCCCACCGATTTTTCAACGGTTTCCAGCAGAATGCCCATTTCCTCTTTGCTCAGCTGGTCCAGGGTGGATATATGTCGAATGGGAGACACCAGAAGATGACCGTTGATGTAAGGAAATTTGTTCATGACCACCATGGTTTCCGTCCCCGTATAGAGGGTTAGATTATCCTTATTTGAAAGCGCTTTGCAAAGAATACAGCCCGCGTCCTTATCGGCCAGAATATATTCAATGCGCCACGGAGCCCACATGGTTTTCATTTCATATACTCCTATATCCGCCCGTTTTGTAATGTATGCGCAAAAATTGGGATTTATTTTTCAATGGGCAATTTTTGACAGGCATTCCCGACATTCATTTTATCTACCCTTTTTAAGTTTAAAACTCAACCCTTTTCTAACCCCCGACATCACATAAATAACAGGGTCTGGATGTATTAAACCCTTTTGTATTCAAGGTCTTCAGGGGCTCTTACCGGTTTTCATAAAATTCTGCAGCATCCTCGACGTTTCAACACTAATGCACGTTCAGGGGGACGACTTCCAGATCACCCCACATGCCGACCTCTTCATCGATGATCACAACAATTCCATTAACGCCTTCTATCGTCTTGCCGAAATCTATGGCAGATGCTATATGGTCCTTGGATTTTAAGCGATTACCGATGGACGTTGCAGCGGCATCCGCAAGAGAGCAGGAATCGGATACCACGCAGATCGCATCCGCCTTTCCCAAACTTAGCGAATGACCGACCGTACCGGATGACGTACATACGCCGACAGGTTTTTCTTTGGATTTGATACAGAGGCCCATGCGCATGCTCAAGGAAGATGTACCTGCAAAAATCCCCATGGTCACCGGATTGTCGGTCTTTAAAAAGATATCCCCCCCGTTTTCCACCACCACTTCAACGGTATATTTCAACAGATCGGCGCCCACATGTTCGGCAATTGCACCGGCCACCGCCGCCATGGGGCCGACGCCGGCCTTTTGACCTGCTGACACCATGTCGCAAATGATGACCGGCGCCGGGCCACGGTCACGCCACGGCTCCAGGGCATCAAGGAATTCGGGATGGGTTTTTATATACTTCTCGATGTATCCCCGATGCTTTAGGATCAGTTCCCGGGTTATATCCTCAAGGGGTTTTAACGCCTGTACATACAGGTCTGTTTCTTGGAATAAAACCGATGGCAGGGGGCCGGGAGCCATTTCATGAGCATGGCATCTATCGCCATATCCGTCATCCGATGTACACAGGTGTCATGCTGGCACTGCTCGCCAACCTGGCCG
>JAAXQD010000167.1 GCA_012974475.1 Desulfobacterales bacterium | reverse complement strand
ATCTTATAAATACCCGCAGGATCGATAAAATGATACGCGTCTAATCCTTGGCGCCTTAGTTTATCGGTAAACCGTAGTGCATTTTCCATATTTGAAAATGCGCCTGCCTGAATTGTGTAATGGATCGATGCCAAAGGGGTCTGTAAAGGTGGCTCAAAGGATGATTTCATGGGAGTAGAGGCGCAACCTGGAAGAAAAAAAAGCGTAAAGACAAGGACGAACGAAACCAATAGTTTCTCGAAACCAATGCTTTTGTTTTCGGATGAACCAGAACAATCCATAGATGATTTAAAAATGTATGTTCCCGGAAGGTTAAGTGGTTAAATAACCTACTGAAAATTTATATGATAATTCAATATCAGGGTCTGCAATTTACGGCCATGGCTTATCATCATTCCTGAACATCAGCTTCTGTTTTGATCTCAGGGGAATAGATGACCAACCGGTCACCGGGGTGGATATATTTTTTCCGCCCCAGCCGATTCCATATCAGCAAAACCGGCAGCGGAACATTAAAGCGTTCGGCAATGGTTGTCAGATTATCGCCCTCCTTAACCACATACGTCCGCTCCTTTCTTTCAGCCAGCCATTGGTCGACAAGCGCTTTAAAACGGTCATGAAAACTCCGTGCCGAACCCTCGGGGATCAGAATGGTGTGCGTTCCGACGGCCAGAAAATGACCTCTGATTTCCGGGTTTAGATCTTTTATTCTTTTGAAATGGGTATCGGCGGCTTGAGCGACAATGAGAATGGGGACTTCTTGAAAACATTCGATGGTTATTCGTTCGAATCTTAAGGGGGGATAAAGATCTTCTTGTTTCAAGTGAAAACCGTATTCTTCCGGATTTTCCAGGATTATTTTGGCTGAAATGACCCGGAAAACATATCGTTGCGTTTCCAAGGGGAGATAAAGCCGAAAGTAATGGTTTGTTTTTTGCGCAAGTATTTCCGCCTCCAAGCCTTCTTCACCCATGTTGTAAGCAGCGGCTGCAAGTGTCCAGGATCCGAACAGGTCATAAAGATCTTTAAAATACATAATGGCCGCTTGGGTCGATTTGAAAATATTGCGGCGCTCATCTTTTTCCGCGTCGATCTTCAAATCATATTTCCGGCCGGTGGCCGCCATAAACTGCCAGAACCCGATGGCCTTTTTAGGAGAGCCGACATGGGGTCGCAGGGCGCTTTCTGCAATTGCGATATATTTGAGATCATCCGGCAGGTGTTGTTTTTTGAGCAGCGATTCAATCAGCGGAAAATATCGGGCAGACCGCTTGATCCAGAGAATCACCTGGGGCCGATTCCACAGCGTAAGCAGCAGCTCTTTTTCCAGACGCTCCCGGATTTCCTGTTCCTCCAGGTCAACGGGTTCTCCACAGAAATCCAATGAACCGTTGGTTCGGATGCTGGTCATCAGGGAAGGGAATTGGGAAGGTTCAAGCTTGTGATCCGGCTGGCTCCAAGCGTCTGATGCCGTCCAGACCATGATAATTAAGCATGTAAGTACAATGTTCCGAATGATCGATTCTGCCATAGCAAAAAGTTTCATGTGGGGTTCAAAGTCGATAGATCGTCAATGGGGTTCAATATGTTTGTTTTTAACCGCTGGATTATTACCGCTGCCTGAAGCTGTGCTCGATCCAAATTAATTAATAACAGGTTTCGACAAAAAATCAAAGGCCAAAAAGAGATTGATTAACAAAGGAAACCTGCTATAAATTTAGACAATTATTTGAGATGCCAATAAAAACCATTGAATATTATAAGGAGGCAGCAATGAAAAGAGCATTTATTTTATTATTGACGGTGACGTTACTCTTCATGGCCCATTCTTCCCTTGCCCAATGTCCGTCGGCTTCGAATCGAAATGTAATTCTTACCGAAGGTATGGCCGAGGTGACGGGACAAAACGATTCGGCCAAGATTTCTTTAGCTGTTGTGACCGAAGGACGAAATTTGGATCAGGTCAGCTCAGAAAATACCGGTAAAACCACCGCCGTTCTAAAGGGCATAAAGGGCTTGAATATTAAGAATCTTAAACTTAAGACCGTCAATTATCGCGTTGCACCCCAAAAGGATTATAAAGCCCGACCGCCCAAAATTAAAGGTTATGAAGTGTCCAATGCAATTGAAGTTACGTTGGAAGGATTTAATCCTGAGCCTTTATCCAAGAATGTATCCAAAATTATCGGAAAAGCTCTGGAAAGTGGCTCCAACAATATCAATCACATTCAATTTTACATTAAAAACAAAGGGCCGCTGGAAAAAGACGCATTAATACACGCGACACAAGAAGCCATGGATCGGGCGAGAATTTTAGCCGAGGCAGCCGGGGTGAAACTAAAACGCGTTGTTTCACTGAGCACGCAACCGATTCACATCCCGCCCCGGCCGCAGATGTTACGCGCAGCAGAAATGAAGACCGAAGCCGCCGCCGCGCCGCCCATGGAGATCGGGGAAAGCCAAATTCGCGTTACGGTGAACATCGCATATGAAATAGAACCCTAAATTCTTTCGATCCGGGTAGAATTGCGGGACGTTTCACTGATCCGGATTCCTGCACCTGCTGCCGGTGTTTTGTATGATAAACAGGGAGATAAAAGGAGACGTGTATTTATGTCACATGGCGCTGATTCTGTAAAAAGTATTATTTTTGCCTTATGCGCCAATCTGGCCATCGCCATTTCAAAGCTCATCGCCGCTGCTGTTACAGGCTCCAGTGCGATGATGGCCGAATTTGTCCATTCATTGGCAGACAGCGGCAACCAGCTGCTTTTGTTGCTGGGGATCAAGCATGCAAAACGTCCCCCTTCGCCGGATTATCCCCTGGGTTTTGGCAAGGCCGTCTATTTCTGGTCGTTTATTGTCGCTTTGATATTGTTCAGTATGGGGGGAGTGTATTCAATTTACGAAGGCATCCGCAAATTGCATCACGCTGAACCGCTGAGTTCCCCATATGTGGCGGTTGGCGTATTACTGTTTTCCATAGCTGCAGAAAGTTTTTCCATGTGGGGGTGTTTGCGGGAAGTGAACAAGGAACTGCGGGGAAGAAGTTTAAGACAGTGGTTTCGGGAAACTCGTCAAAGCGATCTGCTGGTTGTTTTTGGTGAGGATCTGGCTGCCCTGTTGGGCTTAAGCTTGGCATTGATTGCTGTTATCCTGACCATTATCACCGGCAATCCCGTATATGATGCCGCCGGAAGTATATGCATCGGGGTTTTACTGGTGGTTATTGCTTTTATAATCGGGTTCGAAGTCCAGGCCTTGCTGATCGGCCAGAGTGTCGAGCCGGATCAGAGGGTTCAGATGCTCGAATTTTTACAGCAACGTGACGAAATCGATAAAGTTTTTAATTTGCTGACATTACAGCTGGGCAATGACGTGATGGTCGCGGTTAAAGCTAAAATGATCAAAATGGACTCTGCCGAGTCTCTGATTGAAGCTGTCAATCGTTGTGAAGTGGGGCTAAAGCAGGCATTCCCTCAGGTGCTGTGGTCGTTTTTCGAACCGGATTCAGAGGATTAGAACTGTTTCAAAACCTCCCATTCGTTCACAGCCCTTGTGTCTGCTCCAATTTTAACGAAGACTTCGGAATGTAAACATACGACAAGAATACCTGAATGATAAAGCCGATGAGGGTCATGATTGCCGCGGCCACGAAGGCCATTTGGTAGGAAAATACTTCCGATGCACCGTAAACCATAAGTATATCTGTAATGGGCCCTGCGATGAAGGTTCCGGCAATTCCCCAGCTGAGAAAATATGTGGCATTGTATATGCCGAAAAGTTTGGCCCGTCTTTCCGGAGGGATCAGCACGGATGCAAATGCATACGAAGACGCAAGAACGATGACTTCGGAACATCCTCTCAAAAAGTTACTGATGTAGATGATCACCAAGTCGCCGGTGACGGCGAGCAGAATCAGCGACCCTATGGCGAGGGCCGTTCCCAACAGCAGGGAGTTCCCATTTCCGATTTTCCTTCCGATCCAACCTGCAATGAGTCCGGTAAGAATCATTGCCGCCGATTGTGTATTGACGATATAGCTCAACATCTTGCTCGACACCGCAAAGCCGGAATCGAGAACCAGGTACTGTGACTGAATCACTGCTATGGAATTCCTTCCGAAATTGATAAAAACCATTGCAGCAATAAAAACCCAGAAAACCTTTCCGGAGGATTCAAAAAGGCCGATTCCCGGTGTGGACGCCTTTTTCATCTCCTTTTTGATGCCCCCCTCCGGGACCCAAAGCATGGGAAAAATGGAGATAAACATTGCGCCGGCGGCAACAAAAAACAGCGCGCCTTCGTAAAAGCCCCATCCCTCGTATTTAAGGCTTAATCCATCATACAGCAGACCGCCGATCCATACCCCGGCGATACGGCCGATTCCACCGACGCTTGCCAAACGACCTTGGATGGTATTTCGGTCCTCCTGAGGATAGATGTCCGATATCAATGCGCTCCAGCCGACATTGGACATGGACCAGAAAATCTCCACTATCGATAGACCCATGATAATCACATATCCTGCCAGGATCAGATTTGCTGTGAGGGTGTGGGCATACCATACCAGGACCGTGCCGAATCCCGCTAATATTTCGCCGCATACGATCAATGTCCGCCTGAGTTGGTATTTATCTGAGAACGCTCCCCATACAAACGTCTGAAAAATAATATTTATGACCATGGGAAAGGTTGCGAATAACGTTGTTTCGGTGACGCTCAATCCCAGAAAGTGCCTTAAATAGATGGAGAGATAACTGTAAAACAATCCCCGTCGGAACATGGCGAGTATCTGAAACGAGGATATTCCGAAAAAAATGCTGGTTGATTGAATGCGGTTGGACATCATTGGAAATACTATTTGGCCATCAGGTGATTGACCGCTCCTTCCAGGCCATCCAGCGATAGTTCAAACATGGGGAAAATCTGGCGAATGGTGGCAATGGTCGGTGTGTGGTGCCATATGCGTGAAGATACGGGATTCATCCATACGCAATGGGGAAAGATTTGAGCCAAAAACTTGAGCTGCTCGATGCTCGGTTTTCCGCTTCTTTTCTCCACATGTATGGATCCGTCTGCGGCCATCAGTTCATACGGCGCCATGCTGGCATCTCCCACCATGACCAGGCGGGTTTCCGGGTCAAAGGAGATAAAATCTTCAACTCTCAAGGGTTTTTTTCTCCGAGAGGGATCTTCCCAGAGAAAATCATAGACCGTGTTGTGAAAAAAGCAGGTTTTAAGATCCTTGAACTGATCCCGGGCATAGTCAAAAAGGGTCTGAATCACCGGTATGTAGGTATCCATCGACCATCCGCCGTTATCGATGGCAAGGATGACCTTGAGGCGGTCTTTTAGGCGCCGTGAAAAGACGATTTCTATTTCGCCCGCGTTTTTCATGGTCTGATAAATGGTTTCATCGATATTGACGTTATCTTTGGGGCCGACAGGAATCATATTACGAAGCCTTTTCAACGCTTCACCCATCATATCCTGGGTCAGCGGGCCGCGATGTGAATAGTCCTTATATCTTCTTTCCATGGCGACTTTGACGGCAGACTTGTTTCGGGATACACCGCCCACGCGCATTCCCTTTGGATGGTATCCTGAATGGCCCACCGGTGAAGTTCCGCCGGTCCCGATCCACGTTCTTCCCCCCTCATGTCTTCCTTTTTGATCTTCAAGCCGTTTTTTGAAATATTCGATAAGTTCTTCAGGGGTCAGATCGATCAGATCTGATTCATCCATCTCGAGTGCGGCGGCAAGTGACGCAGGATCTTCCAGCCATCCCTCCAACAACGCCCGGGTGACCTCATCGAGCACAAGAGCTTCAAGTTCGGGCATCTCGGCGTCCTGAAACCGGTGGGCAAACACCTGATCATATACATCAAAGTACCGCTCACTTTTCACCAGGATCGCCCGGGCGGAGGTGTAGAAGGTATCTATGGAGTTGATTAACCCCATATTCAGTGCTTTCTGAAGTGTCAGAAACGACGTCGGACTCACCGGAATTCCGGCATTTTTTAATTGATAGAAAAAATCGATAAACATATGCGTTGTTAAAACAGGCTGCGGCGGTTCGTAAACGCGACAGCTTTTTGATAATCCTGGCTTTTTTTAAACAGAACGCCCAGAAACGGGATGTCTCTTTTAGCCAGTTTTTTGGGGTTAAAGTCCGGATCGGTTTTAAGGGCCCTTATCCAATTGATCAGCTCCCGTGTGGCCGGCTTTTTTTCAATGGCATCGATTTTACGCAGCTTATAGAATGTTGACACGCCACTTTCCATGAGATTCGAGTCGATATCCGGGAAATGGATCTTAACAACCTTCCGCATCATCTCCAAATCTGGAAACGCAATGTGATGAAAATTGCATCTGCCCAGAAACGGGTCCGACAGATCCTTCTTGGCATTGGAGGTGATAATGATTACAGGGCGGTGTTTGCTCGGGATGGTTTTGTCGATTTCGATGATATCAAATTCCATCTGATCGAGTACATCGAGCATGTCATCCTGAAAATCGGTGTCGGCCTTATCGATTTCATCGATCAACAGGACGGTTCTTGTTTCTGATGTAAAGGCCTGGCCGATCTTGCCCATCCTGATATATTCTTCGATTTTACTCACATCCCGCTGGGAATCGCCGAAACGGCTGTCGTTAAGACGTGTGAGGGTGTCATACTGGTAAAGGGCGTCCACGAGCTTCATGCTTGATTTGACATTGAGTACAATAAGGGGCATTTTCAAGCTTTCTGCAATGGCATGGGCCAGCATGGTTTTTCCGGTACCCGGCTCTCCTTTGAGCAGAAGCGGCATCTCTAACGCCATGGAGATGTTAACGATACTGGCCAGTTCATCATCCAGTATGTATCGGCTGGCTCCCGAAAATTTACGGTTTAAAGTTTTATTTTCCATCGAATAACCTCTTAAAAAATTTAATGGGAAATCACGAAAAACAATTTTGCCACAAAACGCACAAAATTAATTTATACCTATGGGCAGATTTTTTCAAGCTTGTTATTTTAAGAAACACCTAAAAAGCTGGAATAGGCATGTTTGGCCAGCCACTGAAGTGAAAAGGATAGGGAGCTGGAGTAGTGGTTGACCTGGAAGTTGCAGGTGGAAAGGCAATTTGGACTGCAGTGTTGCTTTAGACGGATCAATCTGTCCGGGTCGAATTTGTGGCCTTTGTATATGTTCCCCCAGTCTTCATCGGTTCCATACAGTTCCATGCAGGGGGTAAAACTGCCATCCAGTCGTATTATCATGGAGGATTTTCCAGCGAGACAGGGCCAAGACGGGAGCCGGCGACGAATAAAAAGCTTCATGGCGTTCAAGTGCTCCACAGAGTTGACCATGGTGTATCCTTCTATGTTTTTCCGAATCAGCCAGTCGACAAGTTCATCGACCGCGTGAAACTCCGCTTTCGTAATCCATGCGCCGTCCTGTTCGTTTTTGAAATGTTCATATTCAATCTGCGGCGGTTCATTGATATGATAGTCCGTTGCAATGCCGTGATCATGGGCAACTTTAGTGAGCGCTCTGACATCTTTCAAATTGTATTTGGTGATGTTAATATTCAAGAAGGTAATGTAATTGTATCTCTTTTGCTGTTTTATCAGATATTGGAACTGAGAATTGATGCGATTTAAGTATTTGGGTATCCCTTTATAATGATCTATGGCATCGACGGCAAGGTTGATAACCGATATCCCTGCTTTTCCGATTTCATCAATAAACGCCTCGTTCATAAGAATGCCGTTTGTGGGAAGATATACAAAAAAACCTTTTTCCGCTGCATATCGCGTTAACTCTATTAGGAAGTCTTTGCGTATTAAAGGCTCTCCACCCATATAAGCCAATACTCTGCAACCAACGGATTGGAGCCAATTTACGGCATCTTTTGCCACCTGCAAGGTCATCCCTTCTATGTGTTTGTTCCGGCTATAACAATAGTGGCAGTCTAGATTGCAGTTGAGATCCGTGTAAAGAAATGAAAGGAGCGGCCTAAATTTACCGGGTTGGATGCGTGATTTTATATAAGGGATAAACCAGCTTCGGTAGGCCCGGGTAAAATTGTAAACCTGATATCGCTTGTTTGGGGTCTTATTGGGATAACGACGGCTTGAAAGATTCCATTTGGACCCATAATCAGAAAATTTTGATTCTTTAAATCTTGCCAACATTATCTGATTCTCTATTATCCTTGAACAAGGTTAAGGTTCAAAAGAGCACATAAAGTGGATATTGTCTTAGAATTTTATTGCAGCTATTTTAAAATTGTCCATAGGGGAAACGGCTTATTTTTATGGGTAAATGTCCTGGAGCATGGGGATTTATCCTGAAAAATACGACGGTACATGCTAAAAAATTTAGGAGATGATATGGTCAACATTATTCCATATGGATCTCCAAAGATCTTGTAAGCGGTCATCAATATTAAGTTTTGTATTTGCAAAAACTGATACCTGTGGTATTAGTAAAATAATTCAATGGGATAGGAACTTCCTTTTTTTAGGGTGGCGGAACCGCCCGCCCGCCTCCCAAGCAATAGCTTTGCGGGCAGGCGTTATATGGAATCGTGAAGAGATGGTATAACGTTCAAAATTCGGCTAAGGGATGGAAATAAACAGGAATCGTATTGGAGAAATCCTGGAATTAACCAACTTAACCTACAAAGGAGGTACAAGGCATGAAATTTTGTAAAGTATGCGTAGCAGTTGCATTGGCGTTTCTAATGGTTACCGCCGGTATGGCCGTTGCTGGAACCCTTGATGATGTCAAAGCCAAGGGGTTTGTTCAGGTCGGTGTCAACGGCGGCGTATTTGGATTCAGCATGCCGGATGAGAAGGGTGTATGGAACGGGCTTGATGTGGATACGGCCCGAGCCATTGCCGCAGCAGTTTTCGGTGATGCAAACAAGGCGAAATATATTCCCCTTACAGCCGTACAACGTCTGCCTGCCCTTCAGTCCAAAGAGATTGATGTTCTTTGCCGCAATACTACCCAGACCCTGACCCGCGAAACCACCAACGGGTTGAATTTTGTCCACGTCAACTATTACGACGGCCAGGGATTTCTGGTGCCCAAGAAACTGGGTGTGAAAAGCGCGAATGAACTGGAAGGCGCTACGGTGTGCGTTCTGCCGGGAACCACCACCGAAATGAACGCGGCAGACTTCTTCCGTAATAAAATGATGAAGTGGAAACCGGTGGTCATCGAGCAGACCGCCGAGCTTTCGAAAGCGTTTTTTGCCGGCCGCTGCGACGTCCTGACCTCTGACGCTTCCCAATTGGCTGCCCACCGATCCGTGGCACCTAACCCCGACGATTACGTCCTGCTGCCCGAAATTATTTCCAAAGAGCCTCTGGCGCCTGTTGTCCGCCATGGTGACGACCAGTGGTATGATATTGTCAACTGGACGGTCATGGCTCTGATTCAGGCCGAGGAGTTCGGGATCACTTCTAAAAACGTTGATAAAATGCTCAAGAGCACGGATCCTCAAATCCAACGTTTTCTCGGCGTAACCCCAGGCATGGGCAAAGCGCTGGGGCTGGACGAAAAGTGGGCCTACAATATCGTAAAACAGGTGGGAAATTATGGAGAGATCTTTGAGCGAAACGTGGGGGTTAACACCAAACTCGGCCTACAGCGCGGCTTGAACGCCCTGTGGCTGAAGGGCGGTCTGATGTATGCCGCTCCTTTTAGATAATTGATCATAAGGTGCCTCTCTGTATGGGGCACCTTTTTTTATCTTGCGTGAATTCCCAGGTCTTCTTTCCCACCGATCAGGACGGTTTTTCAATTTCAGAGGGGAATTGATGATTTTATAGTGTTCAGAAAATATTATGGAGAACAATCTATCTGAAAAAACACCATTCTGGCTCGACCCTAAAAAGAGAGCGATATTTTTTCAGTTCTTAACCCTCTGTATGGTCGGTATGCTGGGATACTATCTGGTCTCCAACACCCTTCAAAATCTTGAGAGACAATCCATTGCCACGGGATTCGGTTTTCTCCACAAAGAATCTTCTTTTGAGATCGGTGAATCCCTGATTGACTATTCAGCCGCCAGTTCTTATGGCCGTGCCCTGATTGTCGGGGCTCTGAATACCTTATACGTCTCTTTTATCGGGATTATCATCACAGTTATATTCGGCACGTTTATCGGTGTGGCCCGACTCTCCACAAACTGGCTGGTATCGAGACTGGCGGCCATCTATATTGAAGTGATGCAGAACATCCCGGTGCTGTTACAATTGTTTTTCTGGTATGCTATTTTTTACGAGACCTTTCCTTCCCCCAGACAGGCCCTTCATCCCATACCCGGCGTTTTTTTGTGCAACCGTGGGGTTGCCTTTACGATTCCCGAGGCCCATCCGGCACATGCCTATATGGCCATCGCCTTTCTGGTCGGCTGTATCATCGTTTATTTGGTGCGCCGGTGGGCAAAAAAACGTCAGGAACAAACCGGACAGCTTTTTCCGGTATTTCGAGTGTCCATGGGGCTGTTGTTAGGGCTTCCATTGTTAACCTGGTGGATGGGGGGCGCCCCGACCGAATTGAATATGCCGAAACTTGTGGGTTTTAATTTTATCGGCGGTTTTACCATTTCTCCTGAGTTCATTGCCCTCTTACTGGGTTTGGTACTCTATACCGCCGCATATGTCGCAGAAGCTGTAAGGGCAGGGATTCAGTCGGTCAGCAAAGGGCAGACAGAGGCTGCCATGTCCATGGGTCTCAGGCCTCCCATGGTGCTCAACCTGGTGATTTTACCCCAGGCCCTGCGAGTGATCATTCCGCCGCTCACCAGCCAGATGCTGAACCTGACCAAAAACAGCTCGCTGGCCGTGGCCATAGGGTTTCCTGATTTCGTATCCGTGGCCAATACAACCATCAACCAGACCGGCCAGGCAATTGAAGGCGTGGCGCTGATTATGCTGGTGTATCTAATTTTCAGCCTGCTGACGTCGGCGTTTATGAACTGGTATAATAAAAAGGCCGCTTTGGTGGAACGGTAGACAAATCCATGGCAGATATTGCACATACGTCCCCAAAAAAAGAGATCAGACCGCCGGTGGTCAATATTGGCGTTATAGGATGGATAAAGGCCAATTTATTTAACGGCTGGTTTAATTCAGTGCTGACGATCGTGACGCTTTTTTTTCTGTGGAAAACCGTTCCGCCTTTTTTCCGATGGGCCTTCATCGACAGTGTTTGGAACACCACGGGGCAGGTGTGCCGGGATACCGGGGGTGCCTGCTGGTCCATTGTTACAGAAAACCTGAGGTTTATTCTGTTCGGCTTCTTTCCTTACGAACTGCAGTGGCGTCCCCTTCTGGCTATGATTATTCTCTTTGTCCTGCTATTTTTCAGTCAAAACCGTAAACACTGGAAAAAGCCTCTGGCATACGCCTGGATCGCAGGTCTTTTTCTCATGGGCCTGTTTTTGAGAGGGGGCCTTTTTGGACTTGACCCGGTGGAGAGCACCCAGTGGGGCGGTTTGCCGTTGACGCTGTTGCTGTCTGTTTTCGGACTCACGGCGGCATATCCACTTGGGGTTGTTTTGGCGCTGGGCCGTCAGTCTAAAATGCGTGGAATAAAAACACTCTGCATTGTGTATATTGAACTGATCAGAGGTGTTCCTTTGATCAGCCTTCTGTTTATGTCGTCAATTATTTTTCCGCTGCTTCTGCCTGAAGGGGTAACCATCAACAAGATTCTCCGGGCCCAGGTGGCCATCATTCTGTTTACTGCAGCGTACATTGCAGAAGTGGTTCGGGGTGGGCTTCAGGGAATGTCCAGAGGGCAGTACGAGGCTGCCGAGTCTATTGGGTTGAATTATTACCAGACCATGCGGTTGATAATCCTTCCCCAGGCGTTGAAAATCGTAATTCCGCCCACGGTCAGTCAGCTTATCTCTGCCTTCAAAGACACATCCCTGGTGGTGATCATCGCCCTTTATGATTTGCTCAAAACCACGCAGACGGTCCTCTCCGATCCGGAATGGATGGGGTTTAGTAAAGAGGCTTATCTGTTTGTTGCCATTCTTTACTTTTTGGGTTGTTTTTCCATGTCGAATTACAGTAGAAAGTTGGAAAAAGAATTGTCGAGGGGAGATTAAACGTTTTTATGACCTCAGAATCCTCAGTCACCACGGAACAAACGCTGTCTGATGAAGCCATGATAGAGATCATCGATATGCACAAATGGTTTGGTGATTTCCATGTGCTTCAGGGAATCAATCTCACCGTGCATAAACAGGAGCGCATTGTCATCTGCGGCCCTTCCGGCTCGGGAAAGTCGACCCTTATACGTTGCATCAATCGCTTGGAGGAACATCAAAAGGGCCGCATTATTGTGGATGGAATCGAACTGACCAACAACATCAAAAATATCGAGAAAGTCCGTATGGAAGTCGGTATGGTTTTCCAGCACTTTAACCTTTTTCCCCATCTGACCATCATCGAAAATCTGACGTTAGGGCCCATATGGGTGAGAAAAGTCCCCAAGGCTGAAGCCGAAGAAACCGCCATGTATTACCTGGAGAAGGTGCAGATTCCAGAACAGGCAAAAAAATATCCCGGGCAGCTGTCCGGCGGCCAGCAACAGCGTGTGGCCATTGCCAGGAGTCTCTGTATGAACCCGAAAGTCATGCTCTTTGATGAACCCACTTCCGCCCTTGATCCTGAAATGATCAAGGAAGTATTGGATGTCATGATTGATCTGGCTCAAGAAGGGATGACCATGATTGTGGTTTCTCACGAAATGGGGTTTGCTAAAAGCGTTGCCCACCGTGTACTTTTTATGGATTACGGCCAAATTGTCGAGGGCAACACCCCTGAGGAATTTTTCGAAAATCCGCAACACGAACGCACCAAACTGTTCCTGAGTCAGATTCTGCATTGATATGGTTGTTCCGACCCAAATTCGACAACCCATTAGTCTGATTATTTTTTCTTAGATATATGCAGAGGTAAAATCTTGCCGGTGAAGGTGTGATGCGGTTCACTGCGAACCACTTGAAGTGTATGCCCCTGGCGCCAACAGTCCGCCATCATTTCGTATCCCCCTTTGTGGGCCCCCAGGTGTTTTATGACGATATCAACGACTTCTGACGCATTTACTTGGCCGACATTCGGGCTGATTAAAATGCTGACCTTTGGCAGACCGTCGATTTGATCTTCCACAAACTGATAATCGGTGGGGTGACCCCCAAAATGATCGGGTAAGATTTCTTCTACGAGGGAGAGTAAATCGCTGGCAGGGAACTGCATCCCCTCACTTGTAAGCTTGTCAAAGCTTCGGATCGTATGAAGATGTTGGTGGAAACCAAATTCTTTCAGGGGACAGCCGCAGTCGCGCTCCAACAGGTTGAGAAAATTGGTTTCCCGTTCCCTTAACCCTTGTTGCAACATGGCCTTGGCGTCGTCAAGAGACAAGGGATCTTCGAGAAAATCTCGAAATCCCCATGCGAAACGACTGTAGGATTTCATATCACTCAGAATTCTCATACAATTATATCCAATCGCTATACTGATTCTCAATACGAGGCTGTTCAGTGCCAGTCCTGCCCGGACAGGTCGCCAGGTTTTTAACCTGACTTGATATGGCGGCTATTGTTATTGCTGAGGATCGTCGATATTAAATAGACAGCCTTCTGGTATAGTATATGATATAAAGTGTCAATATTGACTTCCGGGGAGTTCCTTGATACAGAGGGCTGTAAAAACGCGGAACAGATAACTGGTTCTATATCGTTCCAATTCTATGGGGAATGGGAAACGGGCAGAATCGGAAATGGGTGCGAATATAGGACCGCCATGCATTTGAACGAAGATGTTCTTATTTCAAAGATCTTTCCATTGGAACCTGAGACTATCTTATAAAAAACGGTCTTGTCAAAACTTGTGTTATCTTGCCAGAAGACCAAATATCACTGAACTTTGATATATTGAGACTATCTTATAAAATTCGGAAATGTTTTCATTTCTTTGGGAAAAGGAACTGAAGCTGAACTCGCAATTGCCAATCGGCACCAGAGTCCGGCTTTTCCACATTGTAATATGCACTAACCTGGCCGTTCATCGGTTGCTTGCCAATCTTGAAAATTTTTCCGACACCGCCCCCGAAAGGAACCGTCCATCTGTTGCTACTGTCCGCCTCCCAATTTGCCGTGATAATTGGCGCAGATGTTAAGTACCATTGGTTCGCCATATTGTAATTTATAAAATACTGCCAGGTAAACAGATTCACATCCTGATCGCCAGAACCGGCAAAGGACCAAACGTTGCTGAACAGTGATCCAACAACCCACTTCCCCGGCATTGCCAACGCCACCACTGAAGCTCCAGCGCCCCACTTGTCTGAGCCCAGCGTATCATCTGTAGCGGTTGGAATAAGAAATACTGGTCCAACGCCCCAGGTGAGCTTGGGAGAGTCCTTGGGTGAAAAAAAGCCGGTAAATGTGGTGTCACCCAGTCCATTGATACGGCCTTCACCACCGGTCAGGACATTCGGCTGAGACACGACTGGCAGGATTGTGCGTGTAATCAAATTCCAGTCTTCACCTATTGAAAAGGGCCAGACAGGTTGGATATTAAGGATATTCTGAGTTTCGTCATCCGGCCCGATTCCGAAGTTTGTGTTGTTTTGCAATGGTAGACTGATCAGGTTGGCAATCGGGTTCTGGGCTTGCTTGGCAAGATTTGAATCTTTGGCCTCCTGACCGTATACAGTACTTGTTGTGATGATGAAGAAAGAACCCAAGATAACGATAAAATCTGATGCTTTCATCTTTTCTCCCCCATTTGAGACCCTAATCGTTTTACGGCTGGTTGGTT
>JAAXQD010000150.1 GCA_012974475.1 Desulfobacterales bacterium | reverse complement strand
TTTTCAGGTCTGAGCACAAAATTATTATCAAGTTCAAGAACTTTATGCATAATTATAGACAAATTTTAATTAATTACTTTATTTGGTGGTTTTGGCAATTAATTTACTATATATGGTATTATATAATTGTGAAAATATATGTACAATAAAGCAATTCTAAAAAAAATGTTTGTTCCGGTCCCTTAAAGCTGAAAGCAAAGTTGTTATAGTGTCAATGAAAATAAAGCATTACCTTGACTTTAGCGGTTAGCTTCCGTATATATTTTTACGGATTATATTGTCCCTCGAGTTTCGCACCCTCTGTTAACGCGGTCAACGCGCAATCAAAGAATCTTTAAGGGCTTGAAATTTGAGAAGGTTATTTTTTGCTGCACTGGACGTCTTTTTCATTTAGATAAAGATATTCCCGTGTCGATATTCGATATTCCCATGCCGAGCCATTAATCTTGTTTATGAACCTCCAAGCCACAGAAGAAAAAATCAAGCCGTTCAGGTTGGTCAAATATTTTACGTTTACAAGCCTGATCGTAATATTCATTGGAACGCTGGTCCTCTCTTTGTTCAATACCCACTGGGCAAAGACCATGCAGCAACAAAAAAGTGAAGACTACGCCAGCCTTCTGATCGAAAATCTGAATCATCAGGTGTTTTTGCAGTTCATCATTCCGGTTGCATTGAAATTCGGCAAGATTCAGCTCAGCGATCAAAAACAATTTGAACGGATGGACAAAGTCGTCCGAAGCACGCTTCACAGCTTCAAGGTTGATATGGTCAACATATACGATATGGAAAACACCATATCATACAGTTTTGACCACTCAGTGATCGGCAAGGAAAAATCGGGCGGCAAAGGATATGAGGATGCAATTTTAGGCAAGTCGACTTCAAATCTGATTCAAAGCGGTAGCTGGTTCCGGATCTTGCTCGGAATTCCCCAAGACAGCCGGTTAATTACAATTGCCCCCCTGCGCGCAGAGCAACCCCTCTCCAGGATATCCGGTCCGGTACTGGGTGTCGTAGAAATCGCTCAGGATTTAACAGATGACTATAAAGCAATTTTCGATTTTCAAATCCGTGTTATTACCACCAGCTCGATTGTGATGGGGGCGCTATTTCTGGCGCTTCTGTTTGTGGTCAAACGGGGCGAAAGCATCATTGAAAAGCGCGCCCTGGAAAGACTCAAGCTCAAAGAGCAGTTAAGCCGAGCAGAACATTTGTCGACACTGGGCGAAATGGTAGCAGGGATTTCCCATGAAATTCGGAATCCATTGGGTATTATAAAAAGCTCATCCGAACTCTTAAAGAAAAAAATGGCCGGCTACGATCCTTCGAATTCTATTCCAGATATCATCATCGAGGAATCCGTCCGTTTAAATAATATTATCACAGACTTTTTAAATTTTGCGAAACCCAAAAATCCAAATCTCATGAATTGCAATGTCGAGGCTGTTCTTGAGAAAAACATAAATTTTTTGGCATCACATATTGAAGAGGAAGGCTATACGGTTGCAAAACATTATGACAATAATATTCCGGAGATAACAGCCGATTCTGATATGCTTTATCAGGCATTCCTAAACATTTTAATTAATGCGATGCAGGCGATGCCCGAGGGCGGCAAAATACATGTCGCAATACAATCCACGGACAATACCGTAAAAATATTTTTTGAAGATGACGGGGAAGGTATCCCCCAAAACCTCATGGAAAAAATATGGGATCCATTTTTTACAACCAAAGCCAAAGGAACCGGTCTGGGGCTGGGTATTGTAAAAAATATCATTGAATCCCACAGCGGACGCGTCCAGATTAGCGCAAGAACGGGTGCCGGCGCCCGGGTTAAAGTAGAATTACCTGTGAAACAGGGAGTATAGGCATGGAGACCATTCTGATCGTTGATGATGAAAAGAATTATCCGCGGATATTAAGTGCGGTTCTCGAAGAAGAGGGGTTCGAAACCTTTTGTGCAAACAGCGGTTATGAGGCCTTTGAAATACTGAAAAATATCGACGTTGATCTGGTCCTTACAGACATGAAAATGCCCAAAATGGACGGCATTGAACTCCTGGAAAAAATCAAGGACAAAGATAAGGAGCTTCCGGTCATTATGATGACCGCTTACGGCACTGTGGATAAAGCTGTAGAGGCCATGCAGAAAGGGGCCTACAGTTATATTCTCAAGCCTTTCGATAATAATCGGCTAATTCTATATGTTAATAAGGCCATCGGCATGTACCGTATGGTCAAAGAGAACCGGCAACTCAGAAATGCTGTGGAATCAAAGTACAGTTTCGGGAATATTATTGGAAAAAGTAAGGTGATGGAGGATGTTTTCGAAACGATTCGAAAAGTGGCACCTGCCACCACCACTGTTTTGATCGAAGGTGAAAGCGGTACCGGGAAAGAACTGGTGGCAAAATCGATCCACTTTAACAGCCCGCGGCGCGATAAACCGTTCATTGCAGTGAACTGTAGCGCTCTGGCAGAGACGCTTCTTGAAAGTGAGCTTTTTGGCCATGAAAAAGGGGCATTTACCGGTGCCGTAGCAAGGCGTAAAGGCCGTTTTGAATTGGCTGACGCCGGCACCCTTTTTCTCGATGAAATTGGCGAACTTTCACAAAATTTACAGGTGAAACTTTTACGGGTCCTCCAAGAAAAAAATTTTGAAAGGGTTGGAGGGGTAAAGTCGATTTCTGTCGATATGCGTATTATTGCTGCTACAAATAAGAGACTTAAAGATGAAATGATCCAAGGACGATTCAGAGAAGATCTCTATTATCGGTTGAATGTTGTACATATTGTCCTGCCTCTTTTAAGGAACCGTCAGGAAGATATTCGCCTGCTGGCGGATCATTTTATCCATAAATACGGAGAGGAATATAAATCCGAAACCACGATAACCGGTCTTGATCCGGAAGTTGAACGTTTTTTTTTCGATTACAGCTGGCCCGGAAATGTTCGTGAGTTGGAGAATGTTATTGAACGGGCCATGGTGATGTGTCGAAGCAATACCATTCAGGTCTCAGACCTTCCCAAGGACTTTAGAAGCAATGTTTATAACACGCTGCATATTGAAGGAATACCTTCTGTTGCGAAATTGGATGAAACCCTTACGATGATCGAAACGAAGATGATCGAAAGGGCTTTGAAATTGACAAATAATGTTCAATCCCAGGCGGCCGAATTGCTCGGCATTGGCAAAAGCGGGCTTAACTGGAAAATAAAAAAGTTGAAATTGGACGTCGGTTCAAAAGTTTGAATCAAAGAAGATAACCATTTTTTTCTTATCATTTTAAATGGATACCTTAATTTGAGTTTTAAGGGGTTCAAAAAATTGAATCGGGCGGATTTGGGGTTATCTTCTGTTAAATCAACCTGTTAAAATTTTTGTTGTTGGGTGCGGTTCAAAATATTGAACGATTCCGGATTTAGAGGGTGTGGTTAAGAAGAAAAGTAGTGCGGGATATCTCGAAGGGGCTTTAGTGTAACTCGCTATAATTATTTCATAAATTGAAATTATGAAAAAACGACAGGCTCTATGTGTCACTTTGGCAAGAAACTTGCATGTTCTATTTGCAACCTAATAATTTCTTCATCTGTTTTCCTTCTAAATGGTCAATCGGCTTAAAACCGGTTGACCATTTTTTTTGGGGAATTTTAACTCTGCATCTGACCTGCCACCTTTTCTTTTGCAATTTCAAAATATATTGAGTCGGCATGGTCGGATAAAATTTCCTTAAACGCATCGATGCTTTTTACGTTATCGCCCATGGCATCATAAATCTCCCCTAAATTGAAAAGGGCTTCATCTTTAATGCTGTAATCCGGCGTTGACGCAATCATTTCAAAATATTTGGCTGCGGTTTTGTAATCTTTCTTCACCGTGTAGGAGTATCCCAGGCTGTTAATAATGAGATTTTTAATAAACGGTTCATCATTGAAGTTTTCAAGGGATGTCTTGTAAAGTTCTATAGCATTGTCATAATCTTTGGCGGTATAACAGATATTGGCATATATGAGTCTTGCATGTTGTCCACCCGTCCTGCCCGAGTATTTTTCAATCATCGACTGAAAATCCTTTCCAACCTCCAGATAAGCCTTCTCCGGTCCGGTATTTTTAAGAAGCATCTGGTATTGGGTAATGTTTTTTTGAAGCAGGGCAAATGCCGTGTCTTCGGATTTTTTTGAAAAATATAAAAAACCCGTTGCAACAACAATAAATACCACGACAAACCCCAGGGCACATAAAACCGTCACTTTGTTTTTTTCAGCAAAATCAAGCAATTTTGTCCAGAATGTTATAAACTCGTCAGGGGCGGCGAGGTCTCTTTTACGAGATCGGGATATCCTTTTTTTTGCCATTATTCCTCCAGCAATTTTTTTATTCTCTGCCAGCCTTCTTCCGGGATGTTCGCTCCCACGACCTGGCACACTTCGTAACCACAGGCAGATCCAAGTTTACCGCATTTTTCGAGGCCATAACCGTTAACCAGTCCAAAGAGAAAACCAGATGCCCAGAGATCACCGGCTCCGGTGGTATCCACAGCAGCACCGCTTCCAATGGCTTCAATGTTTATGATTTTCCCGTCATGGGAAATAAAGCTGCCGCGTTCCCCAACCTTTAGGGCTGCAATCTGTGTGTTTTCAGATAGGGATCTGACCGCTTTAATTTCGTCCCTGTGGCCGGTAAATATTTTTGCTTCATCCTCATTGGCAATCAAAATGTCAACAAAATCCTTTACAATTTTTTTCAGAAGGGTTTTCGACGCCTCAACAACCGTAAAGCTGGCAAGATCCAGGGAGACAAGTGCGCCGGCGGCTTTTGCACCTTTTAAGGCTGCCATGATCAGATCTTCGTTAAAAAGAAGATACCCTTCAATATGAACAATTGCAGCGTTTTCAAAACAATTTTCAGTAATTTCTTCAGGTTGTGTTTCTGAGGCGGCGCCGAGAAAAGTTAACATGGACCGCTGTGCATCGGGAGTGATAATGGACAGCACCCTGCCGGTGGGAGACGGTGATTTAAAAAGGGCAGGATCGACGTTGCTGTTTTTCAGATCTTTTTCAAACAGACGGGCCATTTCGCCACTGCCGCTTTTGCCGACAAAACGAGCCGATCCTCCGAGCTTGCCGATGCCGATCACCGTGTTGCACGCCGACCCACCGGGCATGATGATCGGTTTTTTAGAGGTTTGCGACACGGCCAATTCAATGAACTCCCTGTCTACATATTTCATTCCACCTTTAACTGCACGGGTTTTCGCTAAAAATTCGTCGTCTTCGTGGGCAAGAATATCGACCAGGGCCGAACCGATGCCCACAATCAATCTTTTTTGCTTATCCTTTTGATTTGCAATCATTATTTTGAGTTGCTTGCTTTCTGGAAAGCCGATTCTCTTCAGCGTGATAATTCACCATAAAACAACCCGGATAACCGGTCCGTTTACCATACCAGAGATTGATAGACCCACCCCTTGTCCCCGTCGGCGTGCTGAATTTGAATCCAGCTATTTTTTCGCTGTATTACCTTAAACGGAACGCCTTTTTCAACCGTGAACAAAATTGCAAAACTTTGCCCGGGACCGGATCGAATCCTGCAATTTTCTTTTTGGGTAATCACCGACGGAACTTTCCCGACAAGCGATTTGTGAATCCACCCTTTATCGCCTTCAAAATCACGGAAATTATACCATTGTCCCGACTTTTGAAACACATCGATGGGATGGTATTTTTCCACTTCCCACAAGAGCTCATGATTTTGCCCGGGACCTGAACGTATGTTGGCCACTGACACAGCTACCGCCAAGCGTTCCGCCGAAGCCACCCCGGTAAAAACCAATAGCAAAAAAAATGTTGTCCATGTATAATTTTTCATTTGATTCTCAACGGTATTAGTGTGCAATAAATCGACGCTCTCGGATGTCAAGCCTTTCAATACCTTCTTCTTTGGCTTCCTGTAAAGCTTTTTTATAATCCTTTTGTGACAGATGAACAGACAGTCCCTCTACCTCACCGGCCCGGCCGCAGGGTCTGTACTGGGGCATTATGTTGACATATGTGTTCAATGAAATTTTACGTGCAATAAATCTCATTATTTCGCGGGTTCCAGCAAGTCCATGGGGCAGGACCAGGTGTCTCAGCAAGATCCCACGCCGGGCGATGCCGGCATCATCGGTGATAAGGTCACCGACTTGCCTGTGCATCTCTATCAGTGCTTTTTGTGCCACCTCTGGGTAATCTTCAGCGTTGCATGTGGTTTGTGCCACCTCAGGATCCCAAAATTTAAAATCCGGCATATAGATATCGAATACACCCTCGAGCAATTTCAACGTTTCAAGCGAATCATACCCTCCGGTATTGTAAACCAACGGCACTGAAAGACCGTTTTGTATGGCAATTTCCACAGCAGAGAGGATCTGGGGCACCACATGGGACGGGGTAACGAAATTAATGTTGTGACACCCGCCATTTTGCAAATGAAGCATTATACCTGCAAGCTGCTCATTGGATATCTTTTCACCGTGACCCAGATGACTGATGTCATAATTCTGGCAGAAGTTACACAACAGGTTGCAGTGGGTAAAAAAAATCGTACCGGAACCCTGGTTTCCCACCAAAGGGTCCTCTTCCCCAAAGTGAGGATTGAAACTGGAGACATAGGCTGTTGGGCCTGTTTTGCATATACCGGTTTCCCCGGCCGGCCGATCAACCTTGCATCTTCTGGGGCAGAGGGTGCAAGATTTTAAAATCTCATGCGCCGCTTCAATCTTTCCTGCCAGAGCCCCTTTATTGAAGGTATCAATAAAGGCGGGTTCAAAATTCGGCATATTACATGCCTCCTGTGGTACCCGGAGCGCTTCTTTCGGGTTAAGAACGGTTCAATGGGGAATTGCCAATATTATTTTTCCTCCCTGATAGACAATAAAGGCGGCGGTCCATGCAAGGATTGTACTGTATGAAATACTGAAAGTCATCCATTTCCAGGATGCGGTTTCACGTTTGATGGCGGCCAATGTTGCAAGACACGGCATGTACAATAGGACAAAAACCATCATTGCCAAGGCTCCAAGGGGCGTCATACCGGATGATAAGAGTGCATTTTTAAGAGCTTCCGAATCCTTGTTTTCGTCACCAGCATAAAGTATTCCCATGGTACTTACGACGATTTCTTTTGCGACAAAGCCGGTGAGAAGGGCCACGCTTCCGCGCCAGTCGATGCCGATGGGTTCAAAGATCGGCGCGACAACTTTACCGATACGACCCATAAAAGATTTTTCAGCATGTTCAGCCTTCATGGCTCTTGCAAGTTTTGCCACAGCAAGATCACGTTTCTGTGTTAATAACGCCTTGCCGGGTTCATGAGTCGTGGCAATTTCAGTTTGAAAAGATGTTTTGACCCGTTCTATTTCTGAGGCATAATTTATAGAATACGGTATGTTTCTCGGAAATGCGGAAAGCGCCCATACCACCACCGAGCCGGCCAGGATTATGCCGCCCATCTTTTTTAAAAACATTTTACTCCGATCCCACATGTGAATCAGGAGGCTTTTTATCATCGGTATTCTGTATGGCGGCAGTTCCATGACGAAGGGTGCGTCAACCCCTCTCAAGAGGGTTGATCGGAAAAGACGGCCGGTGATAATTGAAAGTATAATCCCCAATAAATATATACCGAATATTACGGATCCGGCCCGGACCCCAAAAAAAGCGCCCGCCAGAACAATGTACACCGGCAGTCTGGCCGAGCATGACATAAAAGGAGTGATGAGAATCGTAAGGATTCGATCTTTCTCACTTTCCAAGGTGCGGCTTGCCATAATGGCCGGAACGTTGCATCCGAACCCCATGAGCATGGGGATGAACGATTTGCCATGAAGCCCGATAAGATGCATGATTCTGTCCATCAGAAACGCCGCCCTGGACATGTAGCCTGTATCTTCAAAGAGGGAGATACAGAAGAAAAGAATCAAAATATTCGGCAGGAAAATAATAACACTTCCCACACCCGCAATGACGCCGTTGATGAGAAAATCCTTAAAAATATTATCCGGAAGCACCTGGGCCAGAGACGTGGAAAAAAGCTTTATACCGCTGTCGATCCACTCCATTGGATAGACCCCCAATGAAAACGTGAGTTGGAACATGGCCCAGATAAAGAAAATAAAGATGGGGAACCCGATAAACCGGTTGGTAAGAACAAGATCTACGTTTCGAGATATATCCACACGCTGCTTTGTCGATGTTGTGAGGACTTCCCTGATGATGCCGGCGATAAATCCGTAGCGCTCGTCGGTCATTACGATTTCCGGCTCGTCATCGAATCGGTCCACTAGGAAATCCCGATGCGCCGTTGCTTCTTTAAGAATCTTTCGACCGTTTTTTCCGGTTTTCATCTGGATGTGTTCTTTTACGATTTTGTCATCTTCTATAAGCTTTATGGCGGTCCATCGAATGTTGTAAGGAATGGACCCTTCCGCTTGGCTTTCAATGAAATGTTCCAGTTTGGAAATGGAATCTTCGATGTCCTTACTGTATTTTACTTTACGCTTTATGGGTATCACATAATTGGACTCCGCCAGTTCAATGGCCTTTTCCAGGAGCGTATCGATGCCTTTGTTTTTGTTGCCCACCGTAAAAACCACCGGAACATCAAGAAGTTCAGAGAGTTTTTTTGCGTCGATTTTAATTCCCCGGGTTTGGGCAACATCCTCCATGTTCAGGGCGAACAAGACTTTGCAATCAATCTCTCTCAACTGTGTTGCCAGGTAAAGACTCCGTTCCAGGTTGGATGCATCGATGATGTCGATAACAACGTCCGGACGTTCTTCCAGCACAAAATTCCGTGCGACGATCTCTTCTATGGAAAAGGGGGTTAAACTGTATGTCCCTGGAAGATCTATGATTTTTAAGTCATATCCGGATTTTTTTATATGGCCTTCTTTTTTTTCGACAGTGACACCCGGCCAGTTTCCCACTTTCTGCCGGGTACCGGTCATGTTGTTGAATATGGTGGTTTTGCCTGAATTGGGGTTGCCTGCAAGGGCGATAGAAAGGAATTTTTGATGCATTGTGGTTTTTCTACTTTACGTGTTCAACAGTGATTTGTGCAGCTTCCTCAACCCGAAGTGATACATGGTATCCTTTTACAATCAATTCAATAGGATCCTTCAGCGGTGCATATTTTTCAACATAGATCTCTGAACCTTTCAAAATGCCCATTTCAAGTATCCTTCTGCGGATTGCTCCGTTCCCGCCGACCCGGACGACTCTTGCGGTCTGTTTTGCTTTCATTTCACTCAATAACATGAACACTTCTCCAAGGTTGATGATCTCGTAAAAAGTCATGAATTCAACTATTGATGGCTAAGTAAAAAGGTTCATATACAAGGCGTAGTATTTTTTCAGGAGCGAGGCCATACATGTAGTATGCCGAGTGTCTGAAAAAATACTACAACGCAGTAGATGGGACTTTTTACGACGCCATCAAGGTTAGCTTCCAACAGGTTCTATGAGAATCTTTTTTGCCAGACCCCGACCAAGGACGTACCTTTGATGGGCCACAGCAATGACCAATTGTCCTTTGTCGAGGTTGTTGATAACATCTATTTTATCTCCGATTCTTAAGCCCATGGACGATAAACGCATCCGTGCGGTGGCACCTCCGGTAAAATCTTTGATTTCAAACCGCTCGCCCTGTTTGGCATTGACAAGGGGCATGGGCTGTATGTGATCTTTAAGACAATTGGAGCAGATACCGTATATATCCATCTTGTGTTGAAGCATGTGGAAATTATGGGTTGCAGCGATCTGAACCTGAAGATTTTCGAGCTGTTCGTCTTCGAACTCATAAATATTTCTACATTTTGTACAGATCATATGATCATGATGCTGGCCTAAATGCCGGTGTTCATAGTGAACTTCTCCATTGTTAAACCTGTTTCTACGGGCAAAACCGAACCGGCACATGAACTTCAGCGTATCTCTGACAAAATCGGATGAAAATTGATATTCGCTCTCATTGAGCAGTTGGGTCAGTTCACCGACCGTTAAGTGGTGCTCGTTTTGAAGAAAAACTTCGAGAATCTTGAATCGATCTTCAAAATCATCGATGTCTTCTTGCTTAAAAAGCTTTTTGAACTGTTCTTTTTCACGGTTATGGATGCGTTTCATATAAATTCCTCGGCGAAACAATGTACCCGCAAAAGACATTTTTTAGCCTTATTGAGAATGACCTCCCAGTGTAATGCTTGATAACGGCGTTGTCAATAAAGCAACTATCCGGAAAAGAAACACATATCATAATGGGCGATCAATCTGTTTCATTAAAATATCTTCCATTTCAACGATCCTTCAAGGGGTATGAAAAAATCCCGGTTGTAAAAAAGCGTCAATGCCGTGTTAAACGGCTATAAATACGTAAAAGTTTGTCGGGAAGCTCGCGAACATCCGATATAACATTGTGATGAACGTTTCCGTAAAGATCATCCAGCTTGGGGTCTCCGGCAAAATGGACGGTGATGGCATGGGTAAATATATTTTTCGAGCGGCCCTCGAATATGGCCTTCCGTGTATCTTCAATGGCGTAATGATGTTTGTAGTCAACATCGTTTGGAAAGCCGTCACCCAAGATTATCAGCAAGCGAATTTTTGAAGCGGTCTTTTCAAGTTGACGATACCCGTGGCGGATCGCTGCTCCCATTCTGGTATTTCGTTGAGGTGCCATGGCATTTATGCGGGATTTGACCCTGTCATTCATGTTTTCTTCAAAGTCCTTTATCCGCATGTAATCAACCCCCAGACGACTGGTACTGGAAAAACCGGCAATGGCAAATGCATCCCCCACAACCTGAAGTGCTTCACAAAAAAGCACAATCGCCTCTTTTTCAACGTCGAGAATAGTTGCTTTCGAGTTGTAAATCGTATGGGATGTGGAGCGAGAAAGATCGACAAGCAACAGAACCGCCACGTCTCGTGTCTGTTTTAGGCGCTTGATATAGAGCTTGTCGGAGGGCGTTTTCCCAGCTTTTTTATCCATGGCAAAGTCTAAAAGCGCCCGGTAGTCGAATTCATCCCCTTCCACCCACTGCCGCAACCGTATCAGCCCTTCCGGCTTTAAAAGCTCAAAAGCGTAGCGAATACTTTCAACCAGCCCCTGATGCTGTTTCAGGGTGCGGGTGTAAAAGTCACCTTCGAATTCCGGAATAAATCGGTCGAGGACTCTCACGTGGGCTGAAAGATAATCATGGAGGTTACAGTCCCACTCTTTGTACCAGAAAACAGGTCCGGCAACGTCATCGTTGATCAGGGGCGTGACGGCTGTGCCGCCAAGTAATTGGGCAAGGTCCAGCCATGATAGATCCACGAGTGTTTCAGATTGCCGCAATCCGGAGCGACCGGCATTTTGATCACACCGTATGATCGATTTTATATCTCCATGGGAAACAGCACCGTTTTTGGCGATCAATTCCCGACGAATATCCGATTTATAGACCTTAAGTTTTTTATTATCCAGTTGAACTTTCAGCTTGGCTGCAATGTGCTCAAAATTGCGGTAGGTGGAAAAGAAAAGATCCGGTCGCAACCTTCGGCCGAACGGTATGGGCATGGATTCGTAAAATTTTTCGTAAATTTGAGGCGATTCATGTGGGTTTAATCGTTTTTCAACATCTGGATAGGTCTCGCTTACCAGCTCGGCACATATTTCAACCGATGGATCTTTTTTTGTTTTTCTGTTGAAAAGGTCTACCATGTTTTCAGCCGGACGTTTTATTCCACCGGTGCCTTCGAAATTCTCGTTAACAGAAATATCCAGTGCAATCCAAAGATACATTAAAAATAAGAATCCCACCGGTTGTTTTTCTTTTAATATTCGAGCCGCGTTTTCCCGTAACATCGGCATTGTCTGCCGGATAAGGCCCGGGTACTGTCTGCTGAGCAATACCCGTGTGCGGCCATGCTCAAAAATGGTAAACAGGTCCCTTGCCAGGGCCGGAACCGGGAATGCTGAAAAAAAGCGCTCCATATCGGAAAGATTCTCCCGGTTTTGGATTTTGGATTTTAGATTTCCCATGGAATCGAGTCCAAGATCACGGGCCGTTAATTCTCCAACCCCTGGGCATCGTTCCATGGCTTTTTCCAGGTCGAAGTCAAATGTATTAAACTCATAAAGTCCGGCTTCAAGCCGCACAAGACATTTATACAGTTTAATGTTTTCTGATTTTTGATTAAATTCACCGATTTCGTCGGGCAGATAAATGAATTTTCCGTCTGAACAGACGAAAAATTTTTCGTTGTTGTCTGTTATGGATGACCTGGAAAGCGAAGACAGCGGTCGTACGGAAATGGAAAGACCGGTCCGTGCACAAAGGTAGCCGTTTAATTGGTTTTGAACTTCAGATAGCGGGACGGTCACCTGCAGATCCGAATAGGTATCGATGCCCAGTTTCGACTCCAGCGATATAAATTTTGCTGCAAGCTTGGGGTTATGGCCTAATTTGTCTAAGGTCAGGGATACAAATCTGTCTAAAGCATCTTTGGATAGGAGATAGAGTCCTTTTTCCAGGCCGTCCAAAAAGGCGTCGGCCAGATGAAAATCGGCCGTTATAATTCGTCGCAGTTGTTCCATTTGCCAGACCCGTTTTGAAGGAGAAAGGGCGAGTACGGCTTTGGGCAGGATATGCGCAAAATGCTGACTCTGAACATACGACATATCTCCGGCAAAAGCCTCGCCCAGCAGGTCGATATAAACGGATGCAGATTCAATGTCTTTTTTATTTAAGAGTTCCGACAGTGCTTTTAGGGGATCTGGCAGGGTATAGGTTCCCTTGATTCGCATGATATCAAGGGTTTGCAGAAAACGTTTTAAAAACCGGGCGTTGCCGTGTTTTAATACCGGCACGAGGTGCTCCGCCATGATTCGTCCCAGAGTCGGGCCCTGTTTTCCGAATTTGCGCACCAGACTTCGGTAGCATTTAATTTGTTGCGGGCTTGCCCGACCGATCAGATCCGCAAAACTAAAGGCGAGCGTCCGACCGAAGGAAATCTCGAGGGACAGACCCCACAATGTCTCTTCCACCAGCAGTTTAATGGGTTGATCAGAAACCGTGGGTTCCTTCTGTTCCAAAACAGCCCGAACCCTTTCCGCAATGTTCGGATCTACCAAGGCAAGCGGTTCGAGGGCATCGGTTTTGTGGTTTGTAAAGCTCATTTCATACGATTAAACTCATTGAGCAAAAGTTGAGAGCGTCTCGGGGATTCGAGTTAAAATATATCCTCAACGAGATCGTTAAGGGTTTCCTGGAGCCTAGCGTCGTCGGTCAGCGGGAAGCAAATGGCACTCCGGCAGGCTTCGTGTACGGGTATGCCCCGTCCGATTATCTGGGCTGCATATATCAAAAGGCGGGTACTTGCCCCTTCGGTCAGACCGTGCTCTCTTATGTTTCTTATTTTTCCGGCCAGCGTTACCAGTTTCAAGGCGGTTTCCATGTGGATATTCCCTTCGTGGGATACAATTTCAGCCTCTTTTTGGGCTTCGGGATAATCGAACTCGAGGGAAATAAATCGCTGGCGTGTGCTTTGCTTGAGGTCTTTCAGAACCGATTGATACCCTGGATTATAGGAAATGACCACCATAAAATCCGGGTGTGCCTGAACGATTTCCCCTTTTTTATCGATGGAGAGGGTTCTCCGGTTATCGGTGAGGGGATGGAGGACCACGGTGGTGTCTTTGCGGGCTTCAACGATTTCGTCCAGATAACAAATGGCTCCCATTCGAACCGCCCGGGTTAAAGGGCCATCCACCCATACGGTTTCATCCTTTTTTAAAAGGTAACGTCCCAGAAGGTCCGATGCAAACAGATCTTCATGGCAGGCAACGGTAATCAGCGGCCGCTTTAACCGATACGACATATACTCTACAAATCGGGTCTTGCCGCATCCGGTGGGACCTTTCAGCATCACCGGAATTTTAGCGGCAAAAGCAACTTCAAACAGTTTGATTTCATCTCCTGCACTCAGATAATATGGTTTTTTTTGAATTAAATGTCCCATCGTCTCAGGTGAATTTTGGGATGACATGGATGCCAAACCTCCAAAAGTGTTTCACTTTTTCTGCTTGGGTGAATCGGGTCAATGTTGATGGCGTTCTGCAAAACAACCGACATCTCGTATATCTCATTTATCATCATATTTTTCAAGTACAGGAATCCATCGATTTGAGATACCCCGAAAACATCCTGAAGACCCCTAAACCGCCGGTTGTCAGATGTTGTGTTTCGGAATGTTTTTGGGGAAAAAGTTGAACTGAAGGGTTCCAAGGGTGACATCTGGGGGGTGATCAGCGGCAGACAAAGGAGGAAGAACCGATGAACTTCCCTAAAACATGGGTATTTGTGTGCATGTTACTGAGGTTAGGCATCGTGGCGGGGCACACAGGTTACAGCCCATAGCGCCCATTCTCTTGTGGGTCTCGGAACCAACTTTGCAATTTGGGCCTCGATTCTATTTCTTTTCCCGGCCTTTAATCCGAGACCTTCCAGTTTTTTGTCTACCTTCGCCCAAAAGAGTCCTTGATGGAATGCCTTCATGTCTCGCATTTTAGAATTAAGGAAGCGTTCCTCAATGTCACCCAAATGGCCGATACGCCGTTCTTTAATCCTTCCTTGGGTTTGATAATTTTCCACAAGAAAAAAACTAAGGGTATAGCGTCTTCGTTTCAATGGGCTATTTGCGCTATTTCTTTCCCATGTAACATTCATTGATGCGTCTATCTTTTACTCTATTTTGGGCGTATAATCGCCTCTTTAATCGTTGCAATTTTGAGCATTTGGAGATGTTCAGATACTACTTTGTAACAATCAGTATATGCCTCTGTTGATTTTATCTGTCAACAAAATAACCGGGAACCCGCCGAATTAATATTCAAAAAACTATCTCGAAAATAATAGATTGCGTTCAAGGGTAAGGCGCAGGCCGACGATAAAGCGCAGCATACGTGTAGTATTGAGCATTTTAAGGAGGCTTAAAAAAAATCAATTTCAATGAAAAAAACTTGACATATATGATATCGTTGATAT
>JAAXQD010000165.1 GCA_012974475.1 Desulfobacterales bacterium | reverse complement strand
GGCTAAATTGCAAGAACTCGGGCTAACGCCCTCAAACAGCTTGCAATTTTTAACGCCAGACTCATCATGAATCTTTCTCCAAAATTGCTCGATGTCGCTCACAAAAGACTTTTTACGAAGCCTTCAAGCATAATTAATGTTTTGTGGAAAAACGGGTCAAGCGGTTTCCAGCTTAAAACTGAACCGTACCTGAAGCGCTATTGAACCGGCGAATTCCAAAAAACCAGATTGTTTCAGAGGAGTTAAATTATGAAGATAGACTTTACACCGTATTTTAAGAAATACGAAGAAATTTCATCAACGGCAGATGAATTGTTTTTGCGGGTACAAAAAGAGTTTCCGGAATGTGTAAAATGTGAAATTAAATGCGAGGACTGTTGTCATGCCCTGTTTGACCTTACATTGATCGAAGCAATTTATATTAATCATCAGTTTTATAAAAAATTCGAAGGCAAGGAAAGAGAACAACTGCTGGAAAGATCGAACCGTTCGGATCGAAAAACTTACCAGATAAAGAAAAAAGCATATCAAGATAAAGAGTCCGGGAAAAACGAGGTGGACATATTAATGGAAATGGCCGCCGAGCGGGTCAGATGTCCCCTTCTTAACAGCGAAGGCGTGTGTGATTTTTATGAATATCGACCGATCACCTGCCGGCTTTATGGAATACCCACATCCATAGGCGGTATCGGGCATACCTGCGGCAAATCGGGTTTTGTTGAGGGGGAGCAATATCCTACGGTGAATCTGGACATCATTCAAAAAAAGCTTTACGATATTTCTGCTGAATTTGTAAGCGGGATTAAAACCAAGTATGTGAAGATGGCAGAAATGCTCGTTCCGTTATCCATGGCAATTCTTACGGAGTATGATGAGAACCAACTTGGAATTGTCGATAAAGAAGATGACCCAAAAAAAACAGGGATAAAAAAATGACGAAAATATCTTCCGAAGACGAGGCCAAAAGGAAAAAAGCCATATTCAGCAGCATGTCTCCGAAACGACAGAAACACATCTTAAAAAAGGGATATGAAAAATGGGATCCGTTTCAGGAACCGAAAGATCCCATAGATATCAGAAAAGATAAAAGCAAGCGAACAACTCAAACCCTGGTCAGGGAATTTTTACAGGCGGTGGACTCAGAGGAATACAGCAACGCATATGGAAAAGGCGTGTTCGAGATCTGCCTTGGAATTATCAATGATGATGAACGATACCGGGGCATGTATGATTTCTCGGTCTGGTATAGTGAACTGTTGAAACGAGAAGGATTTGAGTGAAGATTTATGTCTTTAAAGGACAATCATAAAACTCCACAAGATACCCGCACAGATTGCAGATCCGATAACGCCCGAAGAGTTGCAGGCCATTGCATGCATGAGAAGGAAATTTTCGGGATCCTCGGATTGACCGACCAGATGAACTTCTCTGGCGGATCCCGGAACCGCTGACACCCCGGCTGCTCCCAGCAGAGGATTGATTTTTTCCTTGAGAAAGAGATTCATAATTTTAGCAAAAATGACACCGGAGGCTGTTGCGATACTGAAAGCGACAGCACCAAGGACGAAAATAGCCACAGATTTCGGGGTTAGAAACACATCTCCCTGGGTACTGGCGCCGACCGTAAGGCCCAAAAGTATTGTCGCTGTATCGATAATCGAGGTACGGGCGGTCTGGGCCAGGCGGTCGGCAACACCGCATTCCTTTAGAAAATTTCCGAAAAAGAACGTTCCCAGAAGCGGTATGGAGGCCGGGGCGAGAAAACAACAGAGTATAACGGCTACGGCCGGAAAAATGATCCGTTCTTTTTTGGACACATCCCGGAGTTCCGGCATCCGGATTAACCGCTCCTGGCGGCTGGTCAGAAGTCTCATAATGGGCGGCTGAATTACCGGTATCAATGCCATATAAGAATACGCGGCGATGGCGATGGGGCCGATGAGATGGGGCGCCAGTTTGGCAGTAAGAAATATGGATGTGGGACCGTCGGCGCCCCCGATTATGGCGATGGAAGCGGCTTCCCTGGGTAAAAAACCGAGGGCGAGTGCGCCCAATAGTGTAAAAAATATTCCCATCTGAGCTGCGGCGCCCAATAGCATAAGGCTGGGCCTTGCCAGCAAAGAGGAAAAATCGGTCATTGCTCCGAGACCCAAGAAAACGATTGATGGGTACAGACCCGTAGTAACACCGAAATAAAGATAGTGCAGAACGCTGTTATTTTCGTATATGCCGAGTCCGAATCCTTTGAAAAAAGGAATATTCCCAACCAAAATTCCAAAACCGATAGGGACAAGAAGCAGCGGTTCGTATTTTTTTGCAGTCCCAAGATATAAAAAAATAGAACCGACCACGATCATGATAACGTTTCGATAGTCAGCCAGATAATACCCGGTATTTGATAAAAATTGAAAAAGCAGATCCATGGATTAACCTTTATCCGTTATCATTGTCTTTGTTTTCTGTCGGTGGATTCCAACTGAAAACACTGTCACCGCAAGGAACCAATATTTCAGACTCGCGAAAGGCCGTAAACGTTATGTGAGGGTGTGGAAAATCGTTTTTTCTCGCAATTTCATATAAATCGGAAAGATAAAAGGTTTCGCCAATTTCGTCGATCAACGGTTGATAAAGACACGCAATTTCATCAAGGTCTGTGGGAAATTCTTTGGGCAAGGGTGAGACCGGTGTGTCTTCTTGGCCTTCAGGTTTATCATTTTTCGGCATTTTATGGTTATTTTTAAAAACAGGATGTCTTTTTTCCCAAAATAACAGCACCTTGTGAAGCTGAGAAATTATAGAAGACAGTACCACCAGACCGGCAAAGACGATCAAAGCTCCCGCAATTGCCATGGCCCAGCCGTTGTGCGTTGATATTGCAGTAAAACCGTACAATGTACTTCTCCCTAATAATTAGAAAATCGATTTATAAACAAGAGCCATCTTTTTTTCGATCACACATTCCTTGAAAAGTCAATACTAAAGCGCTGTTTTTCTTTTCTCAAAGGTCTGTCGAAACAAGAATTGTCGCTTAATCGATGCCGGGTCTTTAAGACCCGTTTTGTTGTTGGGCCGCTGTCGTAAAGTGATCAGGATAAAGAGAAAATCGTTGCAAAGTTGTTGATGGCATCCGGATCGTCGATTCTGGCAGGATCAAAATCTTCTTGGGTGATGGTTCCTTGATTCAGTTTGGTGCCAGAGGCCCACTTTCGGATTGGCCAAACGCTCGTATTGTCAATGGTAATTTGTGTGCATGATGCTTCGCATAACACATTGGACCAAATTTTATTTTAAGCCCGAGAAACAAAGTTTTCCTTCAGAATATAGATGGTTGTATATTGAAGGAAAACACGAGTATTGTCAAGCAGTTAATGTTTGATGAGGATGATCGTTCCAAATTAAAATAATCGTAGGGGCATAGACAAAAAGCGAAAAGATGATATGCTGAAAAACAACGTAACTATCCGAATTCGACAGCTTTCCATGGGTGATTATCAGGTTGTTAAGCGGTTACTTGTTGATATGATTAATGTAAGTTACGATAAAACGATAAGATGATCCGGGAGGCAAGTCGGAACATGCTGAAGAAACCGCTGCAAAAACATTTTGGGTTCAATTCATTTTTAAAGGGTCAGGAAGAAGTCATCCGGAAAGTTCTGGAGCGTCAATCCGCGGCAGCCATCTTTCCGACCGGTGCCGGCAAATCCCTTTGTTATCAGCTGCCGGCAATATTATTGCCCGGCATGACGCTGGTGGTATCTCCCCTGCTGTCTCTGATGAAAGATCAACTTGATTTTTTACTGGAAAGCAATATCCTTGCCGCTCGTTTGGATTCAACCCTTCAAAAAAACGAATATAATGCGATTATCGCAAGAGCTAAAAATAACGAATTAAAAATTCTAATGATTTCGGTCGAACGGTTTAAAAATGAACGATTTCGCTCCAACCTGGAAAAGATGAACGTTACCCTGTTGGTTGTTGACGAAGCGCATTGCATCTCTGAGTGGGGGCATAATTTTCGACCGGAATATCTGAAACTGCCTGATTATCAAAAGGAATTCAAAATTGAGCAAACGCTGTTGTATATGTTACCCTGCAGAAAACGGCTGAAAACGTCTCGGATTTTCTTTGTGCAAACAACATAAATGCGAATCCTTATCATGCCGGGATGGAAAACGAAAAACGGGAACAGATTCAAAACAAATTCATGGATGGGACCCTGGCCTGTATCGTTGCAACGATCGCATTCGGAATGGGAATCGATAAAAAGGACATCCGCAGAATCATTCATTATGATTTGCCCAAATCGATTGAAAACTACAGCCAGGAAATCGGTCGCTCCGGGAGAGACGGAAGGCTCGCTTTATGTGAAGTTTTATCCAACAGGGACAACAGTCATATTTTAGAGAATTTTATTTATGGCGATACTCCGGAGAAACATTCGATCTTTCAATTGCTCCGGACCCTAAAAGAAAATAAGGGTTTTATCTGGGAAATCAAATCATTAAAGCTTTCAAATGACCTGAATATTAGAATTCTTCCCCTAAAAACATTGTTGGTTTATCTTGCATTGACAAAAATTATTCGACCCAAGTTGACCTATTTTGAGGAATATTCATTCAAATACCACACAGAGCCGGCAAACATTATTCACAGTTTTGAAGGGGAAAGAAGGCAGTTTGTTACAGCGGTCATGAATCATTGCCATACCCGTAAAATATGGACATATATCGATATTCAGGCAATCCTTAACAGTTATCGTACGGATCGGCAGCGGATTCTCGCCGCACTGGAATACTTTGATGAGAAGGGCTGGATCGAGCTTCAATCCAGGCAGACAATGGAAGTGTACGACATTTTGACGCAGGCGTTTGATATCGAAGTCATGGCTGAAAAAATGTATGCCTTGTTTAAAAAGAAGGAGGGGCTTGAGATTCAAAGAATCCACAACATGGTAAGCTTTTTTGAAAGCGATGCATGTATCAGCAAACAGCTTGCCGAATATTTTGGAGAACATCTTGAAAAAGAACGCTGCGGGCATTGTTCATTTTGTAAAAGCGGGAAAGCGGTTTTGCAACACACGACCGAACTAAAGCCTCTCGCCCATTTTGATTTTAAAACGATTACCGGTGAATTTATGCAAGCTGTCGGCGAGCAGTTTACCGAGGTAAATTTAACGAAGTTTCTTTGTGGTATTTATACGCCTGTCTTCTCGAAATTGAAAATAAAGAAACTGCCGTATTTCGGTATTCTTGAAAATCATCCCTTTTTGGAAGTAAGAACCTGGATTAAGGCTAATATTTTGCCAGAAAAGCTTATCCCTGATGAAATACTCACCTCGGGCATCCATCAATAACGCTGATAACAATCCCCAAAAACAGCAGAAATATCTTCAGGAAAAATTACAATACCCGCCTGGGCTATTTAGCTGGAATCACATTGATTTTCCTCCAGAATCTTGCCCCGGGTGCTGATGACCACGTCATTCACGGGTATATTCTGGCCGGATGCTTCCAGTCCCTTTTTTACGATCATGGGAAGACCCGAACAGCAGGGAACCTCCATAAAAACATTGGTAATGCTTTTGATACCCGCAATTTTGAAGATTTCTGCAAATTTTTCGATGTATTCTTGCGCATCGTCGAATTTGGGGCATCCCATCATCACCACTCTACCTTTAATGAAATCCCTGTTCAGGGTTGGAAACGTTGCCGGAACACAATCCGCCAAGACCAAAAGATCCGCACCTTTAAGAAACGGGGCCTTGGGTGGGATGAGTCGTATTTTAACCGGCCAGTGAGAAAGGGCTGAATCGCCCTCGGCACCGGTTATTTTCGGACTTTGGACTTCCGGATGAGATTCAATGGGGACAAACGTCTGGATTTGGGTGGACGTACATCCGCAGGGCATATTCTGTTGCGCTTTGTGAGCTGCTTTTTTTTGTTTTGCCAGATGTTCTTCAACGGCGTCTTCATCGAACTCATCTGATTCCCGATCAATGACCCTGAGCGCACCGGTGGGACATTCCCCCAAACAGGCTCCGAGCCCGTCACACAGTTTATCGGCAATAATCCGTGCTTTGCCGTCCACAATTTCAAGGGCGCCTTCGGCGCAGGAGGGGACACACTGCCCGCATCCGTCACACAATTCTTCATCGATTTCGATTATTTTTCGTAATGTTTTCATGATTAACCCTTTGTTTCATCGGTTTTTTTGTTTCACCAAATCCGCCTATTTAAACATACTTTATAGTATACAATTTTTTTGGACACAGATGGACACAGATTTTC
>JAAXQD010000166.1 GCA_012974475.1 Desulfobacterales bacterium | reverse complement strand
CCAATCCCCCAGCCATTTCATCAAAGCCGGCGGCGAATTGGAGGACACCGCCAGTTTGTAGCGGCTGCACCGAAGATGAATGAGTTCTCCCACTCCCGGGTTGATGGCCTCATCGGCATGATACCGGCAACGAAACTCATCGATGTCTTCGGCAGCGTTCAACCCGAGTTCAGGTCCGATGGCGTACCAGAACGCTTGGGCGGTCTTTCGGCCCAGCAGTGCGTCTTTCCAGGCCCGGCTGCCGAACATGATAGGGTTGATGGAGCCGGGGGCGAGCCCCAGATCTTCCTCGTATCGAGCAAACAGAGCCGGCGGCTTTTGGGCCGAGATGACCCGCCCGAAATCGAAAATTATTGCGCGTATCATAACCAAAGGGGTCAAGCGTTTGAAATAAAATCTTCCACCAATGAAAATGCAACATCGTCCGTGTATTGTACCGGTGGATGTTTGCAATAGTAGGCTGAAGGGGCTTCCAACACACCCCCGACGTTTCTCTGAATGGCCAGCTTGCACAACCGGATGCAATCGATGACAGCGCCGGCCGAATTGGGTGAATCTTCCACGGAGAGTCTCAGTTCGACATTCATGGGCATCTCGCCGAAAATCCGCCCTTCCATGCGAATAAAACATATTTTCTGATCATTCAGCCATGGCACATAGTCGCTTGGGGCAATATGTATGTTGCGGCCTTTAAGCTTTTTGCGCATAACGGCCTGAACTGCGGCTGTTTTGGATTCCTTTTTTTGATGGACTCGGTCTTTGTCCAACATATTGAGAAAATCTGTGTTGCCGCCGGTATTTAACTGATATGTTTTTTCCAGTCTGGCCCCCCGTTTTTCAAACAGGTTCGTCAACGCGCGATGAACAATCGTTGCACCCATCTGAGATTTGATATCGTCACCGATCAGTGGAATCTTCCTGGACTTGAACTGTTCCGCCCAAAAAGGATCACTGGCGATAAAAACCGGTATGTTGTTGATAAACGAGACGCCGGCTTCCAAGGCACATTCCGCATAAAACCGGGTGGCGTGCTCCGACCCCACCGGCAGGTAATTCAAAAGGACTTCCGTGCCGGAATCCTTTAAAATTTCGACAACGTCGCCCTGGGTCGGCTCTTTTTGATCACACAGCAAAAAGGTGTAATCCGGTTCATAGTTTTTCATGTGTTCGGCAAAACCGTCCAATATTTTCCCCATGGACACCTTGACCCCTGCCCTTGGCATGTGATCCACAAACTTCTGGGTACAGTTCGGCAATTCAAAAATGGCGTCGTGAACGTCTTTGCCGACTTTTCTCTGATCGATGTCAAAGGCCGAGACCACCTCGATATCACCCGGCGTGTACCCGTTTATCGACCAATTTAAAATTCCAATGGCGTCATTGCGATTTTTTCCTCTGTAATATGTAATTCCCTGCAACAGCGCGCTGGCACAGTTGCCAACGCCGATGATACCGATTTTTATCGCTGACAATAGATTCTCCAATTACAGATTGATGGTTATAATTCGTGAAAACTTAAATAGTTTAACCGCATTTCTGGTTGCAAATGATGCGCTTCAACGGATACTTTTGCAATACTTGATTAATTTTTTCAATAGAAAATCCTCAAGGATTCCATGATCTACAGCTGTTAAAGACCGACGATCCCCATCGATGCCTTCAATTTTTCACGAACTTTTCATTTGAATTTCATAATTGTTTCACCTTCCGGGTCCATACTGAACGCTGATTCTCAGAATCTAATCCATCCCTAAAGATCCGGACGCTCGGTGCAGGGCATGATTCCAGGACCCGGCAGGGGTGCTTTCAAGCCGCCGTTGGATTCTCCCTGGATCAGAGACGGTATGTCCGGGTATGCATATAGGGTCAATGCATTATTTTGGGGCAATCCCCCGGTATCGGCAGACGGTCCGTAGATGCTGTGGACCGCTCTTCCCAGCATTCTGAGCAGAGACGTCAGTTCACCCCGATGCTGGGCCGTATGGGCGATCCGTCGCAGCATAATCCAGGTTCTCGTCCGCAGGGCATCAAAAAAAGCAACCTCTTTCTCCCACCAGGATTTGTCCTTTTCCTTGAGCATTGCCAGTCGTTTTTCCGAATCCTCGGCATACCGCTTGATGAATTCAATCCGGGTTTCCTTTTCGGGCAGCGGCGGCGCTCCGACATCGATGCCGAACATATTGCAGAACCATTTGTCTTCACCCATGCACTGATGGATCATGTGCTCCAAGGGATTCCGATCTTTTCGATCCAGGGGGTGAGGACGGATGAAAAGATCATCATCCTCGAACATACTCCAAACGCTGAGAGTCTTGATCCGTTCGGTGTCATAGGTGTCCACAAGAAAATCATATTCCATTTTTGCCTCCTTCTGACTTCCATTTCCCTAATATTATCTTTTTTTAATACCCGCACGGTTATTTATGAACGTTGGGGATCATTCCCGATCTTGCAGCAGCCGAACCACCTTGAGAACCTGCTTCAATTTCTTGATGTTCCGGCACGCCTTAAGATCGTCCGCCTTGGCGATTTTCTTCACCAGTCCTTTGAGTCTTTGTTCTCCGTTGCTCAGTTTTTTGGCTTCGGCCCGGATTCGTTCCTGGAGAGCTTTGATCTGGCCGACCCCTGAACCCGGATCCCTGGGATCGGACACCTTTTTTTTAAATCCCAAGGACTCGAAATATTTCACCAGTTCCTCGAGCTCCGGAATCGACATGGCTGCCGAAGATCTGACCCCCCAATAGGCAATCACGTCCCGATATTCGTCATCTGAGAGAGGAATCTCTTTCTTGGCGATATGCACCAGGGCCAGCAGTCCGTTCCGCCGCTCCTGAAACTTGTCCGTCTTTTTTGTGGCGTATGTGCTCCACCCCTTTTTTTTATCTTCGCCTCCGGCGTTCATGACAATCCTTTCAAAATCATAGAACAATATCAAACCATGGGTTTTTTTCCTCTTCCATTATATTAATACCCGAATTCGCGAAAGTCGAGGATACTTGTCCGGTGAAACCAAGATCCCGGTATCAAGGGACCCGGGGCTTCCTAAATTGGGGAAAAGTTTTTCGGGTTTCAAAATAAAGATTGATAATGCCACATTGTGGCATTATATTTAAGGTGTTACTATATTGGCGCATACGCTGATAAAAATTACCGCCGGCAAACGACATATGGAAGCCGGAACAAAGAAAACCTTCCGGTTGGAATATAGCCTAAACAGCCTAAGGACGTATAATGGAGATTCGAAAATGGTGACCGCTCAACACCCTAGGGTTCAAGATCCGGTTTGCAGCATGGACATAAATCCGAAATCGGCCCATCCGGTTTACGAGTACAAGGGACGCACCTATTATTTCTGTGCCGAAAACTGCAGATCGGCATTTTCAAAAAATCCGGAAAAATACCTGAAGCCCAAAGGTTTTTTCGGCCGATTTCTGGACCGGATGGCCCAGTCCAATAAAAAGGCCTTCGGCTGCAAAGGACCCTCGTGTCACTGAGCCGAAGATAAAAGGAGGTATTGCCATGAAAGATACGGGAAGTTTACATTTGAAGGTGCAGGAAATGTGTGACTGTTTTGCAACCACAGACCCCCTCAAAGAAATGTCCGTGGTTAAAGATGACGCAGATACCCAGGAAGCCGCCTTGAAATGGCTGGCTTTGGCTGCGCTGCACGGCGTCAATAACAACGCTGAAAAAATTTCCATCACAAGATCCGATGACGGAAATGTAACGGTAACCGCAAAATACCGTAAAACAGACCTTCCGTCTCCTGGTGCCGAAGTCGCTGAAAAGATCATCGCGGCGGTGGCCGAAATTGCGCATATCGAGGGAGATAAAGGAAAAACACTGTTGGCATTGGGAATCCGGGACAGCAGTATCGATCTGAACGTCAAACTCAAGACCAAGGATGGCGGGAAGAAAGTCACCCTGAAATTTCCGGAATAAAATTCATCCCTGTACTTTAAAAAATTTTTCCGGTGAGGGTTTCTGCGGGCCATGGGAAGGCACAAAGTATATCCACGAAAATGAAGCGGTTTTCGTTAAAAAAACCGCATTGTATTATGAACGTCGATGTTACAAAGCCAGAAGCCAATAACCCATAGGTCCGAAGCCCATTTTCCCCATGGCCGATGCCGCTGATGTTATTGTTACGCACCCATCCAGCTTTGCCCCCAAAATCCGCCAATACAGCATCTATTCTTGACGGGCGCCGCTGAAAGTTGCTCAACCGCATCCTGCTGTTCGATTTCTAAAAATTCATTTCGGAGCGACCGATGTGACAGAAACAAATATTGGCGCGTTTCGAAGTCTGCATTTCGGTATTTTTCTATAATTAATTGAATGTCTTTCATTTTTTTCCCTCCTTGTAG
>JAAXQD010000151.1 GCA_012974475.1 Desulfobacterales bacterium | reverse complement strand
AGAAGTTCGATTCCAACTGCTTGAACCCGAAGGAAGCGTTTTGGAATCGTTTGAAGCGAGCCTTAGATATGTCAAAAAACGTTTCGGAGCCGGCGAAGAGTGATTTGGGCAACAGCCTGTCGAGCATCGACCTGCATCCGTATCAGCTTTTTATGGTCTCTGTCAGCTCCATCCCCAGCTCCAGGGCTTTCCTGTTCATCTCCAGAAAATCCGAAGGAATGCGATTTTCCAGCACCTTCATGATAGATTCGGGTTCCACGAGATCCGTCAAACGGATGACCGCACCCAGCATGCAGATGTTGAAGACAATCGGTTTCCCGATTTTTTCCATGACGTTCACGTACATAGGCAGTTCTTTCTGCTGGGCATCGACTTTTTTCTCTGTTTTCACAAAACGCGTGTCGGTGATCAACAGCCCTCCGGGCCGTATGATGTTACAAAATGTATTGTATGCTTCCTGGGTGAGACAGATCAGAACATTGGGTTGGATCACCTTGGGGAAATTGATATTCGATTCGGAGATGATGATATCGGAACGGGTGGCCCCTCCCCTGGCTGCCGGCCCATACGCCTGCGACTGTACAGCATTCATATTTTCGTATAGTACGGCAGCTTCAGAAAGTATGACGGCTGCAGTGATAACCCCCTGCCCGCCTGAACCTGAAAATACCAGCCTGCATCTTTCCATAATTATTTCCCTTTCATCGCCCTTTCGATGATTTTATCATATTCGCTACAATATTCAGGTATCTCTTTTTGGACAAAAACACCCCTTTCAATCAGATCCGGATTCTCCTTCTTGGCTTTGGATCCAATGGGAGTGGTGTTGTTTTTGTAATCCTCCATCATATCGGCAGCGCTTCCCAGCCGGTTCTTTCGTCCAAAATAGGTCGGGCACTGGGTTAATACTTCCACCACCGAAAACCCCTCGTGTAAAATCGCCTGTTTTAGTATCTTTGCCAGCTGCTGAACATGATAGGTGGTGCTGCGGGCCACGAAAGAGGCGCCGGCGGCCGTCGCCAGTTCTACAGTATCAAAAGCATAATCTATATTTGTGTAAGGCGCCGTGGTGGCCAGGGTTCCGTGCCCTGACAGGGGGGAGTACTGCCCTCCGGTCATGCCGTAGATGCGATTGTTCATGACGATTGCGGTTAAATCGATATTTCTCCTGGCCGCATGGATAAAGTGATTTCCCCCAATGGCCAGTGCATCACCGTCTCCCATGGGAACGATCAGGTTCAGTTCAGGACGACTTAATTTTACGCCGGTGGCAAACGCCAGCGCACGACCGTGAAGGGTGTGGAGGGTGTGAAAGTCAACATATCCGGAAATCCGGGACGAACATCCGATGCCCGATACCATGACAATTTCGTTTCTGCTCATACCCAGTTGTGATACAGTTCTTAAAAGACTGTTGAGCACGGTCCCATGCCCGCACCCCGGACACCATATATGCGGAAAAAATCTTTCTCTGATATAGTCCTTTATCGCCATGCGTTACACTCCCTTCCCCTGGATAATCCGTAGTATATCTCTGATATCTCTTGGGGCGATGAAAACACCGTCGATTCGATTGGCTAAAAACACTCTCTCGGGATTTTTCACAGCCCTTTTAACCTCTCTCAGAATCTGGCCCATGTTCATCTCCACTACGACCATATATTTTGCATTTGCACATTTCTCATTCACAATGTCATGGGGAAACGGCCATAGTGTCTGGAGTTCCAGAAGACCGATCCTTTCGCCTCTGGGTCTGAGGTATTCCACCACATGTCGGGCCGATCGGGCTGAAGATCCGTAAGAGATCAGAATACACTCTGCATCTTCCAGGTAAAACTCTTTGAAGCGGGCGATTTGGTTCACGTTGTTCTGAATCTTGTCCACCAGATGCCGGAGAAGCCCATGAACCACCTTGGGATTATCCGACGGAAACCCCCACATGTCATGGAACAGGCCGGTGACATTGTATCGGTGGACGCCCCCGAAATCAGACATGGGGAGACGACCGTCTTCCCTGGGCAGATAGGGATGATAGTCCACCCCTTCACTTACGGATGTCCGGAGTCTTTCCGCCAACGGGAGTTCTCCCGTCTCCGGCACCCGAAGCCGCTCCCGCATGTGGCCCACAACTTCATCGTACAGCAAAACAACGGGCGTTCTGTAAGTTTCCGAAATATTAAACGCCTCCACGGTGGTTTCAAAAACATCCTGGTGGTTGGATGCCGTGAGCGCAACAATGGCATGGTCCCCGTGGGTCCCCCATCGGGTCTGATTTACGTCCCCCTGGCTCACATGTGTGGGAATCCCCGTCGAAGGACCGCCCCGCTGCACATTGACAATGACACAGGGGATTTCCGTCATAATTGCATACCCCAAAGCCTCCTGCATCAATGAAAAGCCGGGACCGCTGGTGGCGGTCATGACTTTACTGCCGGTAAGGGACGCACCGATAATGGCGCTCATGGACGCAATTTCGTCTTCCATCTGGATAAACTTTCCCCCTTTTTGGGGCAATCGACGGGACAGAAGTTCTGCGATTTCCGTTGAAGGCGTTATGGGATATCCTGCGAAAAAATCGAGCCCTGCATACAGGGCCCCCTCTACACATGCCTCGTTACCCTGAATAAATTTTATGTTTTCGGTTTTCATTATCCATCCTGTTCTGTTTCTATTTCGATGGCAAGATCAGGACAGCGCAGTTCGCATAGATGACAACAGATACAATCCGAACGTCGCGCTGCAAACACCTTGTCGGCTTCATCAAGCTCCAGTACACTCTTGGGGCAAAAGTGGACACATATTCCGCACCCTTTGCACCATTCCCGATTAATCACATGCGCTTTTAACTTTGGTTTTGCCATTAAATTTCCCTCTTATTTTTCATCCCTGTTAAAAATTTCCAACAGAACTATAACATATAATAATTTTTGAAAAAAGCCATTAAATTCAACCTCAGCCGGAATCTGACATTTTTTTCGCCCCGCCTCAAGCAGGGAAACGCTTGGAAAAATGCATTGCCCGTGGAGCGGTTCAATAAAAAAATCGGTCCAAACCCGGAGGCAATTATGGTTTCATGGATCATTGGAAACCTTCACCAACATGCCGGCACTGGGTATTGCGGAGATGGATCCGGAGGATTGTCTCACAGTCATTTTTGCCTGATCCATAGACATTTTTTCAATCCCGATGATTTCACATTCGGAACGACTCAAATCGGTTACCATAAAAATCTTTATTCGCTTCAGTTTGGACATCATGGAAAGCGCGGTACCGCCGTTGCCTTCGTAATTGGCCGCCAATCTTTTGAAAGCCTTTTTCCAATTGCCCATTTCAAACCAGGGCAGAAAAGTCTTCGATCCCACACCGTCCGGACATTCTGCCAGGACAATCAGGCTGCCGCCGTTACAAACAAATTTTGCGGCGTTGTCGATGGCTTTATGGCTTTGAATAAAGTTGATATCTTTGGGATATCCGCCACAAGAGGCAATGACCCGATCGAATGGGTCGGTGCAGGTCGTCTCGCAATTCTTTCCATACTCGGCGCAGGCCCTGCGAAAATGATCAATGCCAACCCCGGGCAACAAATCACGGACCTGCCCGCCACCGTCAAGAATGCCATGAACGGCCAGGTCGGCGGGGCGGAATGTTTCGAATTCCGCTAAATCCTCTGCCAGGGGATTTCCATCCAATATGCCGGACTGACAGGAAGGGGAAAGGGTTTGACGCGCTGGATCTAAAAACAGACCGTGGTTGTGATAAATCGATTCCCTCTGGCCCAAGCCCGGGAAAATCAGTTTTCGGCCCCCGCCGTATCCCGCAAAATAATGGTGGGAAATTGCGCCAAAAGTGATCAGAAAACCGGCGTCGACAATATCACGCCGGATCAGCACCGGAGTGCCGCGGGTGGTAGTCCCCAAATTTACGAAGACAGTGTTGTCCCGGCAATCATGATGGACGAACCGGATTTTCTGATAGGTGTCACCGTAAGCGGCAAGGCATGCGTCATCTGTCTGGCGCAGATGAGTGCCGTAAGCGATAAACACCGTAATAGACTCCGGTGCTGTCCCAAATTTCTCGAGTGTCGCAAGGAGTACCGGAAGGAATTTTCTATAACCGCACAGCCGGGTTTTATCTCCGACAGCAATCGCAACGTCTGAAAGGTCCGGATTCAAACGTTCGAGTTCAGAAGAAAGTCTGGATGCAAACTGAAATGCCGTTATCCGTGTTTCGGGTTCATCGAGGTGCAAAATTTCCGTCTGATCCGGAAGGTCAAAAGGGATTTTTTCGTGCCCGTATTTCAGGTTAATGGTCTGTTTCATGTTTCTAAATGCAATCGGTTCACCGTGCTTCACATCGACTTGAGGGGCGGATAGTTTTCAAC
>JAAXQD010000144.1 GCA_012974475.1 Desulfobacterales bacterium | reverse complement strand
ATGGTGTTCCAGTTGTCGCGCCAGCGGCATTGCTGGGTAGCTAAGTTCGGAATGGATAACCGCTGAAAGCATCTAAGCGGGAAGCCAACCTCAAGATTAGATATCCCATCCCGATGGAAACATCGGGACTTAAGACCCCTTGTAGACTACAAGGTTGATAGGCCAGGTGTGTAAGTACGGCAACGTATTTAGCTTACTGGTACTAATTGGTCGTGAGGCTTGGCCACAAAATAATTTGCACAATCGCTCGAACGTTTTTATGTGCTTGTACCCAAATTCTTATTGCACTGAAGAAAGAAAGACGCTTTTTCGGTGGCAATGGCAAAGAGGAAACACCCGTTCCCATCTCGAACACGGAAGTTAAGCTCTTTTGCGCCGATGGTACTGCTCGGGAAGCTGAGTGGGAGAGTAGGACGCCGCCGAAAATTTTTTATATAACCCGGAATCACCGACCAAAACGTGTGAGATTCCGGGTTTTTTTTTACTTTTAATCCCGTTTGATTTGCCCCAAGTATCTTTAACAGATCGTCCGAGCTTGGTGTCTGGATATGTCTCGGTTTACAGCACGCCATATCCGGTTAAGTGACAACGCATATGAATCGAACACGGACAACCAACCTTCGATACCGTGGCTTTTACGGCTGGATCATCGTCATGGTAGCCCTGGTCTCAATGGCATTCTGGATAGGGATCAGAACCAGTTTTTCGGTGTTTTATGTGGCCCTCTTGGAGGAGTTTTCCTGGAGCCGTGGGGATTCGGCAGGAGCCCAATCCCTTGCCTTGATCACTTACACGGTATTGGCACCTCTGGTGGGCTGACTGATTGACAGATTCGGACCGCGCCGGGTGATTGTCCCGGGAATTCTGGTGTTGGTCATCGGCCTAGTTATGTGTGCCACAATCAAGACGCTTACCCAGTTTTACATCTTCTACGGCGTGTTCATGGGCAGTGGGATCACCTGTATCGGCATCATATCCTATTCAGCTATTTTGGCCCACTGGTTTCAGAAAAAGCGCGGTCTGGCCAGTGGGATAGCGGTGTCAGGAATGGGACTCGGCACCTTTCTTTTTGTACCGGTTTCCCAGTTTTTCATCGATACTGTTGGATGGCGCACAACGTTTATGATCACGGCCGTTCTGGTTCTTTTCATTGTCCTACCGTTAAATGGGTTGTTTCTCAAGCACAAACCCGAAGAGATCGATCAACAGGTTGACGGCTTGGATTCCGGGTCGATTCATATCTCCAGTGATGCGGAACCCGATGGGACGATTAACAGCCCCAATGATTCTTTCCAACATGTGATACGCTCCTTCTCTTTCTGGTCGTTGATGGCCTTCCCTTTTCTGGTTGTTATCGGCATTTACATCACGCTGGTTCACAACGTTCAATTTATGGTGGATCAGGGGATTTCAAAAATGACCGCTGCCTGGATTTTCGCCATGGTCGGGATTATTTCATCCGTCTTTCGGATTTTCTGGGGGGTGGCTGTCCGACAGATGGGGCCGAGAAAAAACATTTACATTGGGTATGCTCTGCGCCTGTCTCGGGGTTGGATCGCTTATTCTACTTGAAGCCACCGGAGTTCGGATGTTTATCTATTCCTTTTTGATACTGTTCGGAGTGGGTTGGGGGGTGACAGCGCCGATGTTTATGGCAGTTGCTGCCGATCTTTTCAAAGGGAGGGCGTTCGGTTTCATATACGGTCTTGTGGAAGCCGGCATCGGATTTGGCGGGGCTTTGGGCGCCTGGAGCGCCGGATTCATTTTCGACCACACCTCCAGCTATCAGGGGGCATTCATTCTGGCAATATCGGGAATGTTATGCTCATGTTTTTTCGTTTGGATGGCTGCCCCAAGAAAAGTCAAACTATAATACACAAGTTTCCCACCTTTTTATACGATAAAACCCTTGTCTGACGTCCCTTGTAAAGGTTTTATCCAAATGAATTCCGATAAAAGCGACCCATGGTCATCGAGTCGATGGTGTCTGAATGGCATGCGTTATGAAAACGCAATTTGACTTCAATGGAACTTTCTCGTAAAATTTAGAAAACATTTTATTCCCCACAATCTGGACACGATAAGCCGGCGTCAATTAAAACGTGAGTTTTAGGAATTTCAGGTTGTTTAAAAAATGAATGTGCTCCCGATAAATTTAAAAACAAATATTGCTATTTGTCTGGCGGTGCTTTTAATGTTCTCCATGGCCTTAATCGGTTTTGTCATGATTATTACCGCACAAAAGGCTCTGGTCAGGTCGGAAATTTCAAAAGGATATGGCTTTATATCGGGCATCGAAACCGGTTTTATGATTTCTTCTAAATCGGAAGATGTTTTGACGGATTCTGGTTTTCAGGCGGGTCTTCGAAAAATGCTAACAGATGCAGAAATTTCTTGCGTACTGGTTTTACACAAAATCGAGAATCGAATATATTCGGACGGCAAAAGCTGTGAGTTGTACGACGAACTCGAATCACTTGCCCGTCAGACCGTTCAGACAGGATTGAAAACAACCCGGTTTTTCGGTTCCACCTGGGGGGTTTTCTGGAGGCAAAGCAAGGATCTGATGATAGCGGCGCCTTTGTTTCAGAAAGGACGCGTCGTTGGCGCCTGCAGCATTGTTATGCCGCTTGCGGAAATATATAAGGTTTTGAGACGGACGCAATATGTATTGTTAATATACCTCTTTGTCAATACGCTTGTCTTTACGGTCATCGGTCTTTATCGATTGTCAAGAATTACGGTTAAACCTTTGCAAAGATTGGTGAAAAGAGCTGAAGCATACAAAGAAGAAGATGAGACGTTCTTTCTTTATGAAGCAGAGGACAACGAGTTCAGCAAATTGTCCAAGGCGCTCAACAGAATGCTGCAACATATCGCCGAGGATAAAGAAAAGCTTCAAACTGCGGTGATATCCCTTGAGAAGGCCAATTTTGATTTAAAAAAAGCTCAAAAAGATATGATCAGAGCAGAAAAATTGGCCTCCGTCGGGCGATTGTCTGCGGGAATTGCCCATGAAATCGGCAATCCTATCGGTATTATTGTGGGCTATCTTGAATTGCTTAAACAAAATGATATCTCAGATGATGACAGAATGGAATTTTTTAAACGTACAGAAAATGAAGTCAATAGAATCGATACGATTATCAGACAACTCCTTGAGGTTTCAAAGCCTTCGGCCCAAGGGTTGAAAGCTGTTTCGGTGAACGCGATCATCCAAGACACGGTCGCTGCTTTCCAGTTTCACCCTTTGATGTCCGATATTGATTTGGATTTCAGATTTATGGCGAAACGTGATACGGTTATGGCGGATCCGAACCAGTTGAGGCAGGTTTTTCTGAATTTAATTATAAATGCTGCTGACGCCATTTCGTCGAATAAAAATCGTTCAAAAGGAAAAATATCTATTATCAGCGAGGTTGTATCCGGCATCCAGGCTGAATCGACGGATCATCTGAACATGTTGAAAATAGAGTATATTGACAATGGCCCGGGGATTGCCGAGGAGAATCTTGGAAATATTTTTGACCCTTTTTATACCACCAAAGGGCCTGGAAAAGGAACCGGCCTCGGTCTTTCCGTTTGTTTCATGATTGTTGAAGGAATTGGCGGAAAAATCAAGGCAAACAGTAAAGAAGGCAACGGCACGACCTTAACCATCTATTTACCACTGAAAGTTGCACGGTGAATGAAACCCATAAGAATAGCGTCAAAAATTGAACAATGAATAAAAAAACAGCAGCAGATAACACGTTATCCCAAAAACGCTTGTTGATCATCGATGATGAAGAGAACATGCGCCACATGCTGTCTTCATTGCTTAAACAATCGGGCTATCGCGTCGATACGTCATCCAATGGGAAAGATGCTTTAGAAATGGTTGATCAGACGTTATACGATTTTATCCTCTGTGATCTTAAGATGCCTGATATCAGTGGGATGGAATTTTTTGAAATTGCACGGGACAAGCTTTGGGCCACCACCGTGATTATGATGTCGGCATACGGCAGCATCGATATCGCTGTTGAAGCCATGAAGAAGGGAGCGTATGACTTTATATCGAAGCCGTTTAAATCCGATGAAGTTCTTCTTACCCTTAAAAAGGCGGAAGAACGTGAGAGTTTGAAAAGAGAGAATCTTTGGCTTAAAGAACGAATTCGAAAAATTCAAGAAAATTATCATTTCGGAAATATGGTGGCTAAGAGCAAGGCGATGAATGCTGTATTCAAGCTGTCCGAAAAAGTGGCCCAATACAATACCACGGTATTAATTTGTGGAGACAGTGGAACCGGTAAAGAATTGATTGCAAAGGGGATCCATTTTGCAGGAGGCCGGGCAAAAAAGCCGCTGGTTCCTGTCAACTGTGGCGGTATCCCTGAAAA
>JAAXQD010000139.1 GCA_012974475.1 Desulfobacterales bacterium | reverse complement strand
TCTCAAGGCTCAGACCCAACGATTCAAAGACCGGCTCAACAACGGTGAATCCCTTGACGATCTTCTGCCGGAAGCCTTTGCAACTGTGAGAGAGGCATCCGTCCGTACCCTCGAAATGCGTCATTTTGACGTTCAGCTCATCGGTGGAATGGTGCTTCATCAGGGAAAGATCGCTGAAATGAAGACGGGTGAAGGCAAGACCCTGGCTGCCACTCTACCGGCTTACCTGAACGCACTTTCAGGCAAAGGCGTCCATATCATTACCGTGAATGACTATCTCGCAAGGCGGGATACAGAATGGATGGGACATATCTATAATTATTTAGGACTTTCCGTGGGCTGTATTTTGCACGGGCTGAATGATAATGAGCGAAATGCCGCATACGGTTCAGATATCACTTACGGCACCAACAATGAGTTCGGCTTTGACTACCTTAGAGACAATATGAAGTTCGATAGAGATGCCATCGTTCAGAAAAACCTCAATTTTGCCATTGTGGATGAGGTGGACAGCATATTGATCGATGAGGCTCGAACCCCATTGATCATATCCGGGCCCGCTGAGAAATCGACCGATCTGTACCATCTGATCAACGGCATTATTCCGCGCCTTGTTGCTGAAGTTGATTTTTCTGTAGATGAAAAGGCCCGGTCGGCGGCTATGACTGAGGAAGGGATCGCCAAAGCGGAAAAATTGCTCAAGGTCGGCAACCTGTACGATCCAAAACATATCGAGCTTCTTCACCATGTTAACCAGGGGCTCAAGGCCTACACCCTCTTCAAAAGAGACGTCGACTATATCGTGAAAAATGGAGAGGTTATCATCGTCGATGAATTTACAGGCCGTCTGATGCCCGGCCGTCGATACAGTGAAGGGTTACACCAGGCCCTTGAAGCCAAAGAAAACGTCAAGATTGAAAACGAAAATCAGACCCTGGCGACCATCACGTTTCAGAACTATTTTAGAATGTACAATAAACTTGCCGGCATGACCGGAACTGCCGATACAGAAGCTGCTGAATTTAAAAAGATATATGCCCTTGACGTTATGGTGATTCCCACCAACCAAAATATGATCCGAACGGACAACTCGGATGTCATCTATAAAACCCGCAAAGAAAAATATGACGCTGCACTCGAAGAAATCATTGAGCTTCATAAAAAAGGACAGCCGGTTCTGGTGGGCACAATTTCCATTGATGTTTCAGAAAGTTTTTCCGAAAAATTAAAAAAAAGAGGCGTTAAACACACGGTGTTGAATGCAAAAAACCATGAAAGAGAGGCCGAGATTATTGCCATGGCAGGCCAACGGTCATCGGTTACGATTTCAACAAACATGGCCGGCCGTGGAACCGACATCGTGCTGGGTGAAGGGGTTACCGAACTGGGAGGGCTTCACATCCTCGGAACTGAAAGACACGAAAGTCGACGTATTGACAATCAGCTCAGGGGCCGCTCGGGTCGACAGGGGGATCCGGGATCCTCGCGGTTCTACCTCGCTCTGGAGGATGATCTGTTGCGCATATTCGGTGGAGAACGAATCACCGGAATTATGGAGAAGCTGGGCATGGAAGAAGGCGAACCCATTGAGGCCAGACTGATCAGCAAAGCGATTGAAAATGCTCAGGCAAAAGTGGAAGGGCACAATTTTGATATCCGGAAGCAACTGTTAGAATATGACGATGTTATGAATCAACAGCGAGAGGTCATATACAGACAGCGACGGGAAGCCCTGGACGGTAAAAACCTAAAATCCGTCATCGAGGAGATGATCGGCGACAAGGCCGAGGAGATCGCTTATGCCTACTCGGATGAAAGGGCGCTTCCTGAAGAATGGGACTGGAAGGGATTGAACAAGGCGGTGTTTAAACAGTTTAACCTTCGGCTGAATGAAATCGATGCGGATACCATGGACGGACTGACCCGGGAGGGGGCGGCCCAGCTGATTGCCGATGCATGTCTCGGGGAATATGAACAAAGAGAGGCCTCCGTGGGCGCTGAAGACTTCAGGCATCTCGAGCGGATCGTTATGCTGCAAACCGTGGACAACCTGTGGAAAGATCACCTCCTCACAATGGATCACTTGAAAGAGGGGATCGGCCTGAGGGGGTATGCACAGCAGGACCCGCTCATCATTTACAAAAAAGAAGGGTTCGAACTGTTTCAGGATATGATATCCAGGATCAAAGAAGAGACCGTGGGCATTCTGTTCAGAATTCAGATATCTGAACCCAAAAAGATTGACGACCTGCGGCAGCCAAGGGAACAGAAAATGATATTCTCCGGTGGGGAGGAACCCTCAAGAAAAAGCCCGGTCAAGAGAACCCAAAATAAAGTGGGGCGAAACGCCCCGTGTCCGTGCGGAAGCGGGAAAAAATTCAAGAAATGTTGCGGGAGATAATTGGCGGCCATAAGATTTTATTGCGTGTACCCTTTACAAGGTCAGGTGTTAATGATTATACTTTAACAAAAACCGACTTGAGAAAATGATGTCATGAGTGAGTACAGCCCTGAAATAAAAGAGGAGGTCATTTCCGAAACCAGGGAAGAGATCGTTGAACCGCCCATGTTCAAGGTCCTCCTTCACAATGACAATTACACCACCATGGAGTTTGTCGTTGAAATCCTGATGTTTGTTTTCAGAAAATTACCGGAGGCTGCGGTTAAAATTATGTTGGACGTTCACCACGAAGGAATCGGGGTTTGTGGTGTATATGCCTATGAAATATCGGAAACCAAGGTGAATGAGGTTCATGCCCTGGCCAAACAACATGGTTTCCCGCTAAAATGTACGATGGAGAAAGAATAGACCATGATCAGCAAAGAACTTAGCGAGACTTTGGGTTTTGCCGTAAGAGAAGCCAAAAAAAGACGCCACGAGTATGTTTGTGTAGAGCACTTGCTTTTTGCCATTTTATACGACAGCGAAGGCATAGAAATTATTGAAAATTGCGGCGGTAATATTGAGAATCTAAGGAATTCTCTTGAGTCATTTTTTGGCGAGCGAATGGAGAGCATTCCCGAAAACGATGAATATGTTCTCCAGCAGACCGTCGGTTTTCAAAGAGTGATCCAGAGAGCCATTAATCATGTCCGTTCTGCCGAAAAGCAGGAGGTGGACGTCAGTGACATCCTCGCATCCATTTTCCAGGAAAAGGATTCCCATGCCGAATATTTCCTGTCCGGAGAAGGGATCACCCGCCTGAATGTTTTAAGTTACATTTCCCACGATGTATCCAAATCGCCTTACAGAGACCGACCGGATGACTTTGCGAGACCCGCCCAAAGGGAGAAAAAGAAAAAGGCCGATCCCCTGGAGCTTTTTACCGTCGACCTTGTCAAAAGCGCCGCTGAAGGAAAGCTGGACCCGCTGATCGGCCGAGAGCTCGAAATGGAGCGAACCATTCAGGTCCTGTGCCGACGCCGAAAAAACAATCCGATTTTCGTGGGAGATCCCGGTGTCGGGAAAACCGCAATGGCCGAAGGACTGGCACTCAAGATAAACAGCGGATCTATCCCCGATTTGCTTAAAGATATTCGCATATATTCCCTTGATCTGGGGGGCCTTCTGGCCGGCACGAAATTCCGCGGTGATTTTGAGCAACGCTTAAAAGGGGTTCTATCGGCTTTGAAAAAGAAAAAAGATTCAATTTTGTTTATCGATGAAATCCATACAACCGTGGGTGCCGGAGCCACCAGCAGAGGATCCATGGATGCTTCCAACATCCTGAAACCGTCTTTGGCAACCGGTGATCTGCGCTGTATCGGCTCAACGACGTATGAAGACTACAAGAATTACTTTGAAAAAGACCGCGCCCTGTCCCGAAGGTTCGAAAAAATCGAAATTTTGGAGCCTCCGGTAAAGGAAACCGTTGAAATTCTGAAAGGACTTCGTTCCCGCTATGAAGAACATCACGACATTGTTTATACGGATCAGGCATTAAAATGCGCAGCGGAGCTGTCTGCCAAATATATCAATGACCGGTATCTCCCCGACAAGGCCATCGATGTCATCGACGAAGCCGGGGCGTTTGTCAGGCTTTCCAGTTCTTCCCGCAGAAAAAAGATCAACCCCAAAGACATTGAAAAAATCGTCGCCAAGATGGCCAGAATTCCGACCATCAGCGTGTCGACGGACGATAAGTTGAAACTCGAGACCCTTGAAGAAAAGCTCCAAGAGGTTGTTTTCGGGCAGGACGATGCCATAAAATCCCTGGCTACTTCCATAAAGCGCTCCCGTGCCGGTCTTGAAACCCCTGGCAGACCCATCGGATCTTTTTTGTTTGCCGGACCTACCGGTGTCGGAAAGGTGAGCCTGCAAGTTGCGAGGATTCTCGGTGTCCATTTTTCACGATATGATATGAGTGAGTACATGGAAAAGCATTCTGTAGCCCGCCTCATCGGCGCACCTCCGGGTTATATCGGTTTTGACCAGGGCGGTCTTTTGACGGACGAAATCCGCAAAAATCCTTACAGTGTGCTTTTATTCGACGAAATAGAAAAAGCACATCCGGATATGTTCAACATTCTGCTTCAGGTCCTCGATCATGCCACACTCACGGACAACAACGGGAAAAAGGCTGATTTCCGAAACGTCATCATTATGATGACATCAAATGCCGGCACACGGGAGATGAGCACCCAATCCATCGGTTTTGGCGACAAGCAACACGATACAAAGGATAAAGGGAAAGAAGCCATCGAGAGGTTTTTCAGCCCGGAATTTAGAAACCGGTTGGATGACATCATTCATTTTAACGCGCTGACCGAAGACATCATGAAAAAGGTGGTGGATAAGTTCATGAACGAGCTTAAAGAACAGCTCGCCGCTAAAAAAATCTCCGTCCGCCTTTCCCCCCGGGCCCGAACATGGCTGGCCAAAAACGGACATGATCCGCGCTTCGGCGCACGGCCGCTGGCTCGATTGATACAAACGGAAATCAAAGACACCCTTTCCGAGGAGATTTTGTTCGGACAACTGGTAAAAGGCGGCGAAGTTTTTGTTGATTTGAAGAAAGACAAATTGACCTTCAGCTACAGCGGGTAAGTAC
>JAAXQD010000138.1 GCA_012974475.1 Desulfobacterales bacterium | reverse complement strand
TTCCAATATTCCATCTGTGAGACAAAAAGACTATGTCTCAATAGACCAAATTAAAATCAGAAAGTTGAAGTATTTCCAGGACGAGGCATTATGCATTTAAAACGATGGATTACAGCGATTGTGGTCATCCCGTTTCTTATTTTATTAGTAAGCATCGGGGGGTCATTTCTGCTTGCCGTTGTTATCAATGCCGCGGTCATTATCGCACTTTGGGAATATTTTCGGATCGGTCTGAATGCCGCTGAAAGCGAAAAATTGAACCCTCAAAACATTTCCATTTTGAGCTTTCAGAGTTTAGCTTTTTTCACAGGTTCGATGGTTATATGGGCTGCATATTTTCATTCGTTCAAAATGGTTCTATGCATTATTAGTTTTAATTTTATCGGTTGCGCTCTGGTCTCTTTTTCAAAGTTTAAATTTGATTCGTCTGTTTTGGAAATTGTTTTCAAACAGGTTCTTGGGGTTATCTACATTCCGGTTTTTCTTTCATTTCTGGTTTTGATCCGAAACGGGAATGATGGTATTTCCTGGATATTTTTTCTGTTAATACTCGTATTTGTCGGTGATACTGCTGCCTACTATGCCGGCACTTATTTCGGGCGGCACAAACTTTGTCCTGCCGTAAGTCCGAATAAGACCATCGAGGGCTCTGTGGGCGGTCTTGCTGCCAACCTGGTCGCGGGCGCTTTGTTCAAATATTTTTTTATGCCGTCGTTATCATGGGGTTTAAGTCTCCTGTGTTTCTTTTCCATCGGTGCGGCCGGCCAGGTGGGAGATCTGTTCGAATCTGAATTAAAGCGGGCGTCCCATATAAAGGATTCCGGGACATTATTTCCGGGTCACGGAGGTATCCTCGATCGGATTGATGCCTTGTTGTTTGCTGCACCTGTGGCGTATTTTTTTAAGGAATATGTACTAACCGGGTAACCGGTAATTGGCGTTTTTTAGCCGGTCTTTAGCTTGTTTTTTAAGATAAGAGCCCTTTGGCTACGATGTTTGAATGCTATGAAAAATCTTTCTATATTGGGATCGACAGGATCCATCGGCTGTAATGTTCTAAAGATCGTAGAGATGTTTCCAGAGCGGTTTGCAGTCAAGGCACTTGCAGCCAAACGTAGCATTTCTTTACTGTCCAGACAGATCGAAAGATTCCATCCTGAAATTGCCGTGGTGTATGATGAATCCAGCGCGGTTGATCTGCAAAACATACTCCCCTCGGGAGCCGGCGTTGAAGTACTGTACGGAGAAGACGGCTACAAAGCCGCTGCAGTCTATCCATCCGTTGATATGGTTGTGGTTTCATTCGTGGGGGCGTCCGGTCTGATGCCGACCCTGGCAGCCATTGAGGCGGGGAAAAACATCGCCCTGGCGAACAAGGAAACCCTTGTTATGGCTGGTGAGATTGTCGTAAAAATGGCGGCAATAAATGGGTCAAAGATACTCCCCATCGACAGCGAGCACAGCGCGATTTTTCAATGCATTTCTGGGAATCGACGTGAGGATTTGGATAAGATATTTCTTACAGCCTCCGGCGGCCCGTTTTTAAATCTGCCGGGAAATGAGTTTGGATCCATTAAACCCGAAGCTGCCCTGAATCACCCCACGTGGCGTATGGGCAAAAAAATTAGTGTCGACTCAGCAACGCTGATGAACAAAGGGCTTGAGATTATAGAGGCAAAACGTCTCTTCGGTATTTCACAGAAAATGATTGAAGTGGTGATTCACCCCCAAAGCGTGATCCACTCCATGGTTTCCTTTAAAGATGGAACGGTAATGGCACAGCTTGGCATCCCCGATATGAAGGGCGCCATTGCATATGCCCTGTCTTATCCGGAACGTCTTGCGCTTGAGCAGCCGCTACCGGATTTTGTGAGCATCGGTGCACTTACTTTTGAAGAACCTGATTTGGAAAAGTTCCCTTGTCTTGCTTTGGCATACCAGGCCTGTGAAACAGATGGGACCCTCCCGGCGGTGTTAAATGCCGCAAATGAAGCGGCTGTGGAGGCCTTTTTAAGAAAACGGATCTCTTTTTTGAAAATACCGGAGGTTATTCGGGGAACCATGGAGCAGCATACTGTAATTACAGATCCAACGCTTCAGGATATTCTTCGAGCTGACCGGTGGGCCAGAGAACAGGCCCAAGCCCTGATACGGAATTTGGAATAACGGCGTCCTCATGGAGGCCATGGGAACGCCTGATTATTTATACAGGTCTGGTTCTTTACTATGTTGGTGTGTTTGTGATATTATATTTGATGGCGTCGTAAAAAGTCCCATCTACTACGCCTTGTATATGAACCTTTTTACTTAGCCATCTATAGTTGAATTCATGACTTTTTACGAGATCATTATATTTATAGAATTACCCGTATTTCGTTATATATAAAAGAAAATTTTTCTTATCCGGTTTAACCGGATTCGAAATTCAGAGAAACAAAATGAGTGTTAATATATTTGCATTGGTCATCGTACTGGGCGTACTGATATTTTTTCATGAGCTGGGACATTTCCTTGTGGCACGGTTGCTGGGTGTCGGGGTGGAGACATTTTCACTCGGCTTTGGCCCAAAAATAATCAGTAAAAAGATCGGCATTACCGATTATCGGATTTCCGCCATACCGCTCGGCGGATATGTCAAAATGGTGGGTGAGCAACCGGATGCCGACTTAGACCCCGCTGATATTCCGCTCTCTTTTACGCACAAACATGTCTTTAAACGGATTTTAATCGTCGCCGCCGGGCCCTTTTTTAATATCCTTCTGGCGCTGATCATATTCTACGGTATTTTTCAAATATCGGGCATGTTAATATTAAAACCCTCCATTGGAGAGGTCAATGAAGGTACCCCCGCTTACCGGACAGGGCTGAAAAAGGGTGATCTGGTGGTATCCATCGATGGAGTGAAGATTTCAAGCTGGGAAGATATGGCCAAGATGATTACCACGAGCAAAGGGAATACCCTGTCCATATCTGTGTTTCGCGGTAATTCCATGCGAATTTTGGACGTTGCGCCGGAACCGAAAATATTTAAAAATATATTCAACGAGGATATGGACCCAATAATGATCGCACAGATGGCAGGTCAGGAGGCCAGGGAAGGGGCGATCAACTTGATCTTTTTCATTGCGCTTATCAGCATAAATCTTGCGATTCTAAATTTTCTTCCCATACCGGTTTTGGACGGCGGACATCTGCTGTTCTTTTTTGTCGAGGCGGTCACCGGACGTCCGGTGAGCATAAAGATACGTGAGATCGCCCAGCAAGCCGGGATATTTGTGCTGATTCTGCTGATGATATTTGTGTTTTATAATGATATTGCACGGGTGTTCTTAAGCTGATGCCATACCGACTCGAAATTGCACTGAAACCGGATCTTTTTGATGCCGAAGGCCATGGAATTCGCCAGAAGGCGAAAAACTATTTTGGGATTGAGCTTACCCATGTCCGCAGCATTCATGTCATCACCATTGATGCGGACCTTTCAGCTGAACAGCTGAAAACCGTTCAAACTGAAGCCTTTACAAACCCTGTGACCCAGATCTCCGCTTATGATTCCCTTCAGATCGATTTTGACTGGACCATCTGGGTGGGCTTCCGTCCGGGGGTCAGAGATAATCCAGGGAGTACCGCCGTTGAGGCGGTGGAAGATATTCTGGGGAGAAAATTCGGCCCCCATGAAGCCATCTATACTTCAAAACGGTATTGCCTGAAAGGTTCAGGTCTGACCTTCGAAGCGGTCAATATGGTTGCGGGCGAACTTCTGGCCAATGATATTATCCAGCAGTGGAAAATTTTTCCGGTCGATGAATGGGATCCTGCAGAGGGGATCGGTATTATCATCCCAAAGGTGATTCTCGACCATACACCGACGGTTACCACCATTCCTGTCCATAGCGACGCGACCCTGAAGAACATCAGTGATCAGCGGGATCTGGCATTGAACCCCGCCGATATCCCCTTCATAAGATCCTATTTCTTGAACGAAAAAGTCCAGGCCGAACGGGCATTAAAAGGGCTGTCGGATCCAACAGATATCGAACTTGAATATATTTCCCAGGCCAGAAGCGATCACTGCAACCACAATACATTTCGAGGATTGTTTCGCTACAAGGATCTTGTCACCGGTGAAACGGATACTGTGGACAATCTTTTTAAAACATGCATCGAGACGCCGACCCTGACATTAAAAGAAAGAAAACCCTGGGTGGTATCGGTGTTGTGGGATAATGCCGGTGTCGGGCGTTTTGACGACGAACATTACTACGTCATTACCGGAGAAACCCATAATTCTCCATCCAACATGGAAGCCTACGGCGGAGCCATCACCGGCATCGTGGGGGTTTACCGTGATCCTTTGGGGACGGGCTTGGGATCCAAACTGGTGATGGGCGGGTACGGTTTTTGTGTCGGACCTAGAAATTACAGCGGGAGCCTTAAACCGCATCTCCATCCGAGACGGCTTTTGGACGGCGTCATCGAAGGCGTGCGTGACGGCGGCAACAAGAGCGGAATTCCGACCACATTCGGCCAGGTTCTTTTTGACCCGGGATACCTGGGGAAATGCCTGGTTTTTGTGACCGCAGTGGGGATTATGCCGGCCCTGGTCAAAGGCCGCCCGGCGGAAAAAAAGAAGACCGCATCCAAAGACCTGGTTATCATGTGTGGCGGTCGGGTGGGCAAAGATGGTATTCACGGCGTTACCGCTTCTTCGGAGACTTTTTCCGAGCACACACCGGCAGGGCATGTTCAGATCGGAGATCCTTACACCCAGAAAAAAATGCATGACTTTCTTTTAGAAGCCCGGGACGAGGGATTGATACAGTTTATTACCGACAACGGCGGCGGAGGGCTTTCATCGTCAGTGGGAGAATCGGCTCGCTTTAGCAACGGATGCGAAATCAAGCTTGAAAAGGTTCCCTTGAAATATGAGGGGCTGGACCAGTGGGAGATATGGATCTCCGAATCCCAGGAAAGGATGACCGTAGCGGTGAGGCCTGAAGATCTCGAGCGATTTCTGGAACTGTCAAAAATGCATGCGGTGGAGAGCACGGTTATCGGACAATACACGGATTCCGGCAAACTTCATGTCACCTATGACGGCCGGACCTGTGCCTATGTCGACATGGATTTATTAACGTCGGGTTTCCCCCAATGGGAGTTTGATGCCCAATGGCTGACGCCGGAAAGACGCGGACTGTTTGAACCGGTTCTGAAGGAGCCCGATGATTACGAAATTTTACTCCAGGACATGCTTTCACGTCCCAACATCTGTTCCAAGGAATGGATCACGAGGCAGTATGACCATGAAGTTCAGGGCACCAGCGTCATTAAACCTCTGGTGGGTTTGGAACGTGATGTCAACAGTGATGCAGCGGTTATTCGACCGGTTCTTGACGCCCAAAAGGGACTTGCTTTTGCACAGGCGCTGCTGCCGGCCTATTCGGCCATAGACGCCTATCACATGACCTACTGTACCGTTGACGAATCGGTTCGCAGGCTGGTTGCCGTGGGTGCGGACCTGGAACATATCGGCGGAGTCGATAATTTCTGCTGGCCCAATATTCAATTTCATCCCCAGGACAATCCGGACGGCAAATTTAAGGCAGCCCAGCTTGTGAGATCATGCCGGGCTTTGCGTGAAATCTGTATGGCCTATGAGATACCCCTCCTTTCAGGCAAAGACAGTATGTACGTTGACGGGCATCTTCCGGGGCGTTACGGTGAAACCCACAAGGTTTCGGCCCTTGAGACCCTTCAATTTTCCACCATATCGGTGGTCAGAGATATCAACAAATGTGTGACCATGGACAGCAAAGTGTCCGGGGACCTGGTTTATATCCTCGGTACGACGCGTAACGAACTCGGCGGGTCCGAATACTATGCGCATTTCGGGTATGTGGGGCTGAATGTTCCCAGGGTGATTCCCGACGAGTTTGTTGTTTTATACAAGGCATTGGGCGATGCCGTCGAGAAAGAGATCGTCGCTTCGGCCCACGGCATCTATCGCGGGGGCCTTGGGGTACACCTTGCCATGGTTGCCATGGGCGGTAATCTCGGCATGTCGGTGGATATGGGTCGTGTACCTGCGGAACAGATCGACCGGAATGATTTGATTCTGTTTTCGGAATCCGCCGGCCGCTTTATCGTAACCATCGATCCGAAGAACCGGGAGGTTTTTGAAAAAATTTTCAACGGACTTGCCTGCAGTTGTATCGGAGCTGTAACCGACACCCCCGAATTTGTAATCCAGGGGATTAACGACAGGTGCATCATGAAGATTTTGGTTCAGGATCTTAAGGCCGCCTGGAAAAAGCCGTTCGGAGAATTGATATGAATGATGTAAAGGCCCTCGTGCTCACCGGATACGGTCTGAACTGTGATCATGAGACCGCTTATGCTCTGAAACTTTCCGGTGCCGCTGCTCGCCGGGTTCATATCAACGCGCTGATTGACGGAACCGTCAGGTTGAAGGATTTTCAGATCATGGTATTCGGCGGCGGGTTCAGCTGGGGAGACGATCACGGTGCAGGTGTCGTCCAGGCGGTCCGCATGAAAACCAATCTGGGGGAGAAAATCCTGGAATTTATCGATGCCGGGAATCTTGTCCTCGGCATCTGCAATGGATTCCAGACCCTGGTCAACCTGGGTCTTTTACCGGGATTTGACCGTGACTATACCCAACGATCCGTTGCCCTGACCTTCAATGACTGTGGAAATTTCAGAGACCAATGGGTTACCCTGAAGATTGCTCCAACATCCCCCTGTATATTTACCGCGGGTCTGGACACCCTGGAGCTGCCGGTAAGACACGGTGAAGGAAAATTTTATGCGGACGAATCCACCATACGGCGTTTGATCGATGAGAAACAGGTGGTGGCCCGATATGCCACGCCCGACGGAAGGTCCGCGGATCTGAAATTTCCTTTCAACCCCAACGGTTCCGTTTATGATATTGCCGGGATCTGTGATCCCACCGGCCGGATTTTCGGCCTGATGCCCCATCCCGAAGCCTTTAACCACCGGACCAACCACCCCGACTGGACCCGCATCAAGGAAACCATAAAACGCGGGGGCGGCAAGGGGGAGAACAGCCCCACCGTCGGCATGCGCATTTTTCAAAATGCGGTGGAATATATCCGCAACAAATAGCAGCTATAACCTGCATCAAGAGTCTTGAAATGGTTGCAGTATGTTGAAATAATTAACACCATCATACTCGATGCTTGCAGGATTTTGGCACTATAAAACAATTTTATGGCACTATAAAATAATTTTATAGTTTTTAATGCATTGCTTCACTTCAAATTCGAAGTTATCAATTCTTAAGCCCTCAAAGTTTATCTCTGTTATTATTAATTATATCAAGATTATATAGTCATAATGCAGTTTGATCAGGTCTGTTTTTTTAGGCCCTTAATACGGGGTAATCTTTTTGGCATGAAATTTGTATAA
>JAAXQD010000127.1 GCA_012974475.1 Desulfobacterales bacterium | reverse complement strand
GGGGGTGCGCTTTCCCGTGTAACGATATTGGCGGAGTGGCTTCGTTATTTCAATGACTTAGCAGTGGGGGAGACCGCGGCTCCCGCATGTTTTTCGCGGGAGAACGCGGAGGGGGCAGGAATGCCACCGCTGCTAAGTCATTGAAATAACCAGACACGTAGACGTCAAAGTGAAGCGGGGGAGCGCACCCCCTGAACACGTACAAAATAATTTAAAAAGGAGCATCCACCGATGACGGCAAAATCTTCTGTTTTTATGGAAACCTACCAAAACTATCTCCACCAGATCGCCAAAATCGATATGGATTCCAGGTCTGAAAAATTGGGGGGAACGGTTGAAGGAAACCAAGTGATCATCTCCTTTTTCGGACGACCTTACAGGATTTCAGGTCAAGGGATAAAAGACCCGTCCGGGGAACAGCCGGCCATAGGGATTAGCGTCGTAATCTGTAAGTATCTGCTGTTATGCCCGGAAATACCCTCGTTAGACAAGGAATGGGTTTCCTATAGGGACTTTAAAGATGCCGCTCCTTTAGCCGGCAGTTTTGTTAATAATACCGAGCGGGCCATCGCACACAATTTTTCAGGTCGTCTGGATGAATTGGATGGGGCCTGTAAGAGGCTCGGCGGCTGGAATCCGGGTCTAGATCTTTCCTATCAACTCATTATAAAGCTCTATCCGTTGCCGAAAGTTCCCGTGCTTTTGCTTTTTGACGACGTCGACGAGGAATTTCCGGCCCAGTGCAAGGTGCTTTTCGAAAGGCGTGCTGAACACTATCTGGACCCTGAATGTTTGGCGATCTTGGGGATGCTCCTTTCCGATTTTTTGAACAAAGCCGTTCATGGAGGCGGGCTGTAAACGTTGACGACGAATGGGTTCAAAGAATCCATCAATGACCTTAAAGTTTATATCGATCTCGCAGCCGGTGGGAAAGTTCATTTACAACCGCAAACGCTTTTTCAACGGTGGTTTCTCCATCCGGATTGACCAGACAGCAAGTGGCCGGAGATATGAGGCTTCTTGACAATAGAAACTCTCTGTCGATGCCTTTGGCACTCAAAAAATCCCATACCCCTGTCAGCCTTGTTTCCAATGAACGGATGTTTTCAGCTTCAAAAGGTTCAAAATTTGTGGGGACAACACCCCACACAATAACACCGCCGCGATCAAGAAAGTTTTTAATCGATTTCCAATACGACGAAAAAACTTCTCCGTTTTGATAGATGTCCAGGGATAAAATGTCGAGATCGAGATGCAGAAGAAAATCCCAATCCGGATTTCCGCACAAATGGATTCCACGGGGTCTTTGGATCACGGAAAAGAACTGTTCCATATCGCTTTTGGCCTTGGTGCTGTCGTAGCCCGAAAGTGCACTGAACAAAAACTGTAATCCCGGCTCATCAACAAACATAAATGCATTGGGATTCATCAGCTGCAGACGTTTGAGCTGAACATTGATGCGTTTTGACATAAATTCGAACATAAATGGCCGTATGGTGTCTTCAAAGAGAATGGGCCGTTTATCCTGATCCAGAACATTTAAACCAAAGCTGATGGGCCCTTCCAGCTGTCCTCTTATGGCAGGCCGGTCTGAAAGATCCATTTCAAGAAATTTATGATACACCACCGAATAATCTCTGCTGATATCAAAATATTCAGGTTCGTCAAAACGCGCCATGGCGTCTTCAAATTCGTTGATGAAATTATCCATGGAAAAGCGTAGGGTTTGATTTTCCAGATCCAGTAAAATTCCGGGAAAATGTTCTGCCGCCTGTACGTACATATCCTCATAATAACTGACGTGGGGCAGCTGGGGCCAGAAAGGAATGTCCATGGAAAGCGCGAGCTCCAGCGCCCGATCTGCATCTTTATGGGGCATGACAGCCATCGCCGTCGTTTTTAGATTTCCCGGAATTGTCATAACTCGGTTTCCTCTTTCCAGCAAAAACTCAGGGTTCGCCCCTTAAAAAGCCATTATCCGATCCCATGGGGCATTCGTCAAAAGGCAATACGAAACCTGAGTAAAAATTTAATTGCAGCGTCGGGGAGTTTTTATTGTAAACCCCTATATACCGGCAGAATGGATAATTTTTTCAAAAAGCAAACGAGTTTCAATCAATTTTCAACCCATTAAATATTTTTTTTAATTCTTTTTCAGAAAGAATTTCTTCCTCACTTGCGACTTGGATGATGGTTTTCCCCGTCTCATGGGCCTTGTTTGCAATGGCAGCGGCCTTGTCATAACCGATATGGGGCACCAGATACGTCGCTAGGGCCAAGCTTTTCTCGATGTTCCCGGCACAATTTCCCCGGTTGGCGCCAATACCGTCGATACATTTTTCAGCCAGCACATCGGCACCGGATGAAAGAAGGTCAATGGACTGCAAAAGATTATAAGCGATTACCGGAAGCATAACGTTCAATTCGAAGTTGCCGGCCTGTCCACCGATCATAATGGTCGTGTCGTTTCCCATGACCTGAACGGCTGCCTGAATAACGGCCTCGGGGATTACCGGATTGATCTTTCCGGGCATAATGGAAGATCCGGGCTGAACAGAAGGAATCGAAATTTCACCGAGTCCGCACCTTGGGCCGGATGCAAGCCACCGAATGTCATTGCAAATTTTAACCAAACTCACAGCGATGGTTTTTAAAGCGCCGCTGGTCTCAACCGCTGCATCCTGTGCCCCCTGGGCTTCAAAGTGGTTTTCTGCTTCCGTGAAATTAAGGTTTGAATATTTCGAGATAAGCGCGACAACTTTTTTAGCAAAATCAGGATGGGTATTGAGGCCGTTCCCCACGGCGGTTCCGCCCAAGGCAAGCTCTGCCAGGCGGTCTTCGACGGCTTCGATCCGTTTTATACCCAACGCCACCTGTCTGGCATATCCCGAAAACTCCTGCCCTAAAAATATGGGTACCGCGTCCTGGAGATGGGTTCTTCCTATTTTTTTAACATCCCCCATTTCAGATGTTTTGTGTAAAAGACTTTTTTTAAGGCGGAGCAAAGCAGGAACAAGTCGGCCTTTAATTCGGGTCAAAGCAGATATGTGGAGGGCCGAGGGAATGACATCGTTGCTCGACTGACCGAGGTTAACATGATCATTCGGATGAACCGGAATTTTTCCGCCTTTTTCCCCAGTGATGGTCTCGTTTGCTCTGGATGCAATGACCTCGTTCATGTTCATGTTGGTTGACGTTCCGGATCCTGTCTGGAAAACATCCACAGGAAACTGGGTGTCGAACTTTCCTTCCATGATTTCCTGTGCAGATGCGACAATGGATTTTGATATTTTTTCATCCAGAAGACCCAACTCACCGTTCACCATTGCAGCGCATTTTTTTATCATAGCCAGGGAAAAAATAAATGACCGCGAAAATCTAAGCCCGCTGATGGGAAAGTTGTTTATGGCCCGTTGCGTACTTGCCCCGTAATAAGCATCTTCAGGAACCGTCACAGTTCCCAACGAATCTTTTTCTTTTCGGTATTTCATTTAAAATCCTTCCGTCAACCGTTTTGAGATATCGATGTGAGAAATTATAATTCAACTTCACGTTCCGGTCATCTCATTTTTTTTCTGCAAGAATAACACCTTCTCCCGGGTAGAGGTAACGTTGTTTCAGAGGTGTTGTCTCTTTAGCTTCAAGCCAATAGCCCGATTGGGGTTCAGCGCCTTCCAGAGCGGCTGAACTTGGATTTCGGTCTTTCATTTTCGGATGCTTCTTCAAATCCACTCCGGCAACCGGTGCACTGAATTCGATGGGAATATTGTTCGGATCAAAGGCATAGATGGAGTGGATAAATCCGTGGTCTATGACTTCTGAGATCCAGATGCCGGCGGCTTCGAATCTGTCTTTGAGTCTCCAGAGGTCGTCATCGCATGCGACCCCCAATGACACGTGGTCAAATGCAAACGGCCCCTTGAACGGGACACCATGATCTTTCTCGGGTATTTTTTCGACATCCGGCCATTCGAAAAAGGCAATCATATCGTGCTCGGATATCTCGAAAAAATAATGTCTGTACTTAGATCCGCCAAGCCCGGCCACAAGACGCATTCCTAAAAAATCCCGCCAAAACCTAATGGTGCCGTCCATATCTCTCGTCGCCATCGCCAGGTGATTGATCCCGCTGTATTTTATCATTTTTTCAACCTCATGTGTTCGAAGCTGCACATCTTGGTCAGGGTGAACGCATTTGATTTCGGTACAGCGAAGCGACAGCGTGTTTCTCTTGGAAACCGACGGGCTGTTTGAAGGGCTTTTGCACGCGTTAGACCGAGCTGAATGAAATTATGATTTAAAACATCCATCGGATATGTTTTTGACGAATTGTTCTTTATAACTTTGGCACGGCTCGGGCTTACGGGTGCTTAAGCACAAGTTTCAGTCGGTTGGAAAGAGA
>JAAXQD010000012.1 GCA_012974475.1 Desulfobacterales bacterium | reverse complement strand
AGTCTGGCGTTAAAAATTGCAAGCTGTTTGAGGGCGTTAGCCCGAGTTCTTGCAATTTAGCCAGGCGAGTCATGAATCCCAAAATTGCTTGCGGAGCGAGCAAAATCAGACTTTTTACGAGTTCATTATGCTTAAGGCGATAATATTTTCAAAAAGCTGTCATCCGATTCAATTGTTTCACGTGAAACATTATTTCCCGATACAAAACCGGCTGAAAATCTGATTGATGACCTCTTCCCTGACAGAAATACCGATAATTTCGCCGAGCCGGTCGATGCTTTCCTGAATATCGATGGCGATTAACTCAACCGGCGTCCCGTTGCGAATTTCTTTGGCCGCAGAAACAGCAAGCTCCAGGCTCTTCTCAAGGGCAATTTTATGCCTTAAATTGGGAACGATCCGGTTGCGAACCTCGAGACGATATTCTCCTGTTGCAAGTTTTGCGATTAAATCCTTGAGTCTGCTCAGCCCCCTGCCGTATAACGCTGAAATATTTACCCTGGGTATTTTTTCCGACGGGTCGGGAATGGCCAGTTCAAAGTCATCTTCCACCAGATCGATTTTATTGATTACCATTATCAGGCGTTTGTGTTTGACGGTTTCGTATATTTTTATATCTTCACCGGTCAATGGGTCGCTTGCATCCATCATAAACAGTATCAAATCAGAACCATTTATATATTCCTGCGTCTTCTTTATGCCGATGACTTCAACCGGATCATCCGTATCGTGAAGGCCGGCGGTATCTGCAATGACCACAGGGATACCATGAATGTTTAGTGTTTCTTCGATCAAATCCCGGGTTGTGCCGGGAATCGGTGTAACAATGACACGATCCTCTTGTATAAGGCGGTTCATCAGGCTCGATTTCCCCACATTGGGCCGACCGATAACCACCATTTTAAGACCCTCTCGAAGATATCGCGCATTTTCGTATTGATCGACCAGTTTTTTCAAAACGTCGACAACCCTTTTCTCTAAAACTTCGCTGACTTCCTCAGCATGAATGATTTCGCCCACATCTTCCGGAAAATCGATGGCAGCTTCGGCTTCCGTTAAAATATCCAACAATGTGCTTCTTACGGATTCAATGGTGTTTTTCAACCCGCCTTTGATCTGTGAAGTTGCAATTTCGAGGGATTTTTCGGTTCTGGAATTGATAATATCGATGACCGCCTCCGCTTGGGTCAGATCGATACGGCCATTGAGATAAGCTCTTTTCGTAAATTCACCCGGTTCGGCCAGCCTGGCACCGCTTTTCAATACCAAATCGAGAATCGAACCCAGCACCACGTGACCGGAATGGGTGTTTATTTCAACGACATCCTCCCGAGTGTATGTCCGCGGTGCTTTCATCTTGGATACAAGAACTTCATCCAGCACCTTTCCGGTTCCCGTATTCACAATATGACCATGATAGAGACGATGGGTTTTTAAGGAAGAAAAAAGAGGGGGTTTCCTGTCCTGAAGTGCATCCGGTGGATCACAAGATCTTTGAAAAATTGATGCAGCTATTGAAAAAGCGTCTTTACCGGAGATTTTAATAATCCCGATACCGCCGCTGCCGCTGGGCGTTGCAATGGCGGCGATCGTATCACATTCCATTTTTTTTACAATTAGGATGAGTTTAAGCTCCCTGCAGCCCCGTTGAAACAGGATATTCGCTGTTCGACAAGCTGAGGGGTTTAGCGATTGCTGTTTCAGTCCAAAGCCTTAAAACTCGTGAAGGATCTGGATTTAAGGGCGTTTTTTCCGCTGCGAATATTTTTTGGGAAATATGACAAGCTTCCTTAAAACGCCTTCTCCCATACTCTGGGTTCTAACCTGACTGTCATTCTTTAAAGCGATATGTACGATCCTCCGATCGTGAGAATTCATTTGGCCGATGGTCGCGGGTTTTCCGGTCCGTTTTACCTTTTCCGCAAGCCGAGTGGCCAGCCCTTCCAGGCTAACTCGTCTTTTTTCCAGATAGCCCTCAACATCCACCTGAATTCTAATGCGCTCTTGTCTCTTCTTATTGACAATCTTTTCAAGGATATATTGAATTGCCTCAAGGGTTTGTCCCCGTTTGCCGATTAGGATGGCAGAGTTTCCGCCTTTGACGTTGAAAAAAATTCGGTTTGATCGCTCTTCGATGGATATGGTGGCATCGGTCGTTATCAAATCGATAATGCGCTGAAGTGCGTCTCTGCCAATATCCTCTGGATCATCATCTGAAGGTAAAATTTCTGGTTTTTCAGGTGCGACATCTATTTGTAAATCTGTATCATCTATGGCTTGATGGGGGGAACCGCCGCTATTTTTTTCTGAATCTGATTCTTTGTGGACAGACGCCGCCGGGGAGGGTTTTGGTAGGGTGACCCGGATACGCGCCTTCTTGGTTCCAACCAAACCGAAAATCCCGGTCGATCCGTAAGAAATAACATCGTGTTTGAGTTTTTCCTTGGGAATGTTCAATTCTTCACAGGCTTTTTTGACAGCCATTTCGACATTTTTTTCTTCAAATTCCAAACTGGGCGACATTATCAAACCTCCGTTATTAAGCTTTTTTCTTCGTGATATAATACTGTTGAGCCATTGAAAGGACATTGTTTACAAGCCAGTATAAAACCAGCCCCGAAGAAAAATTGATAAAAATAAACGTAAAAACAATCGGCATCATCATCATCATCTTGGCCTGGGTGGGATCACCCATTGGAGGGGACATTTTTTGCTGAAAAAACATGGTCGCCCCCATTATTATGGTTAAAACAGGTATTCCGTATGGCGGCTCCATGAAGGGCACGGCAAAATCGAATCGAAAAAGTCGATCGGGCGCTGAAAGATCGTTCATCCACCAAAAGAAAGGGGCGTGTCTTAATTCTATGGCTTCATATAACATTCGATACAGCGCAAAGAATACCGGAATCTGGACAACCATCGGAAGGCATCCACCCATGGGGTTGACTTTATACGTTTTGTACAACCCCATCATCTCTTCATTCATTTTTTTCTTGTCACCTTTATGTTTTTCCTTGATCTCAGCCATTAAAGGTTGAATTTTTTTCATGTCGGCCATCGATTTATAGCTCTTACTTCCGAGGGGCCACAGGATGACTTTGGTAAAAATGGTTAACATAATAATGGCCACCCCATAGTTGGGGATAAAATGATCATAAATAAAATCCATTATCCAGACACAGGGTTTGGCAAGTATATCAAACATCCCAAAATTCACGGCTTTGACCAGATCATAATCCACAGATTTTAAAACCTTCATGCTTTTGGGCCCAAAGAAAAGCATGTATTTCAACGCATGCTGATCTCCGGAATTAATAACGAATTCAGGCTGTACATATTCATTTTCGAGTATATTGTCGTCATTAAATGAAAGGCGCATACTAGCTGCCACAGGTGCATCGGGCACGATTGAAGACATGAAATAACGGTCCTGGACCGCGATCCATTTTATGTCTCCTTGAAAGATATTTTGCTTTTTTATTTTCTTAATCTTAACCTGTTTGAGCTTATTGTTTATCAGTGCGCTCGGACCTTCGAAACCATATCGGGTCTCTTTTTCCGACATAGAACGGAATAAAGATAGGATAAGGCTGTCTTTAATGGTCTGGTTGGAATCGTTCTTTACGATAATATTAAGACCGATCATATACGTTTCAGGTGAAAACAAATATTTCTTTTCAACAACAACCCCCTGGGGAGATGTCCATGAAAAAGAGATCTCTTGAGGTTCATTTTTAATGTCTAGGGTATCTTTCTCAAGATGTGCTGAAAAAACCGCATCATTAAACCCGTGAAGGCTGTTGTCGGCAAATCCAACCCGCACGGTTCCTCCGGTCAGATCCGGAGATATCATGTCCAATAACGGCGAATCGACATTAATCGTCTCTTTGTAATTTTTAAGGACAAAACTCTTGAATACAGCCCCTTTCTCCGAAATCTTAACCGTGTATAATGAGGAATTTACAGTGATTGTCCTTGATGATTTAGTCTGCTCCGAAGGCGTTTCTTTCAAAGAAGGCGCTGTCACCGTGGCCAGCTTTTCTTGGGTTTCCGGCGCTTTCTTCGCCAGTTGTTCCGCTTTGATGGTTTCCTGGGGGAGCGTGTCTTTTTTCTTGTCAACAAAGAAAAAATTCCAAACAATAAAAATAAGCAACGAAAGTCCTATTGCTATAAATAGTCGAAGGTGTTCCATTATCGTCTCCAAAATTCAAAAAAATATACAAAAAAATTGTGCTCAGATTTATGCTGTGATGTCTTATGGACCAGAATCCAGAGGAGTAAAATCTTTGCGGGATTTTCAAATGGCGGGAAAATATATTTATTTCCACCAATGGTGTCTTATATATCGAATCTGCTCTGACAAGGCGCTTTAAGGCACAGAATCAATTCCTCCCGGATGAAAGGGATGGCACCTTAAAATTCTCTTTAAAGCAAGGAAAATTCCTTTGAGAAATCCATAACGCCGAATAGACTCATAGGCATATTCGGAACAGGTTGGATAGAAACGGCACGCAGGAGCCAGAACTGAAGACAAGATCAACTGATAGGCCCTTATAAAAAACAGAGCGATTATCACAAATATTCTGTTAATGGTATAAGCCCCTGGAAATATTGGTAAAAATGTGTTGGAGGGATCGGTGAGCCTGGCCTGTCGATAGCTCGGCCGCCTTTTTTTTTGCGATAATATTTATATCCCAACAACCTGTTATCATGTGCCTGTTTAGCCGAAAACATTCGCGAGCAAGTCGCTTAATCCTGTTGCGTATCGCGGCATTTCCAACCTTCCTCACGACAGTGATACCAAGGCGGGACCTTTGAAACAGACCGGGAGAAAATATTGCAACAAAATGTTTATTTTGAAATTTTTTCCCGAAATTAGACAACCTGAGAAACTCGGAGCGTTTCAATATTCTGTCCGCCTTGGTAAAAAAAAAGCGCAAAAAAAACTCCTCTGTTCAATTCGCTGTTTTTTCTATATCTATTTTATTTGACCAACCGGTTATACCGATAAACGGCTTCTGCCTTTTGATCTGCGCCGGTTAATAATCCTTCTGCCCTGTTTGGTCGACATCCGCTTCAAAAACCCGTGTGTTCTGGCGCGCTTAATCCTGCTTGGCTGATATGTTCTTTTCATAATTCAAAACCCTTAATTAGACACTAATTTTTCTTCGCATGCGCTTTGAAATATTATATTTTATAAAATTAACCGGACAAACTAATCACAAGATCCCTGGGTTGTCAAGACGTAAACGCTGTTGTCGCGAAAAAAGTCCTTTTTGTCCGGTTAACACCTTATTATTCTTTATAAATTTCGAGAATATCAAACTCTTCCATGTGCAGCTTGGGCCCGGGGTATATGACAATCTGTTTTCCGATAACACGCTCGAGTTCGACAATAATTTGGTTTTCCTCACCATGGAGAAGATCGGCAATTTCAGGATTAACCTTCAGGCTTACCTTGACCCCCACCATGTCGTGTGATTCACGAAGAATTTCCCTGAATATATTGTAACATATGGTCTGCCTGGATATCAGATATCCCTCTCCATCACAATAAAAACACGGCTCGCACAGTATCCTGGTGAGGGGTTGTCGGATCCTTTTTCGCGTCATCTGAATCAACCCCAATTCGGACATGGGTAGAACATGGGTCTTGCTCCTATCCTTTTTAAGCAACCCTGAGAGTACATTAAAGACTCTTTCCTGATTCATTTTTTTTTCCATATCGATAAAATCGATGATGATGATACCCCCGGCATCCCTCAGACGGATTTGATATGCGATTTCTTTAACAGCTTCCAGATTGGTTTTTAAAATGGTTTCTTCTAAATTGTGTTTGCCGACATACCGACCGGTGTTTACATCGATTGCCACGAGTGCTTCCGTATGCTCGATAACGATATAACCACCCGATTTTAGCCACACTTTCTTTTTTAAAGCACGGGAAATATCCCCTTCCAAATTATACGCATCAAAAATCGGTTCCAAACCCTCATACAGTTCTACTGAATCTTTGAGGCTCGGCTTGAACGTATCGAGAAAACTTAAAATAGACTCATACCCCAAACGGGAATCTATGATCAGCTTCTCGGCTTCATGGACCAACAGATCCCGAACTGCACGAAGGCTGACCGCAACTTCTTTGTGCAACAGAGAGGTCGCCGGAGCTGTGGAATACTTTTTTTGTATGCTCTCCCATAAATTTTTTAGAAAACCCATCTCATACTCGAGTTTTTCTTTTTGGGCACCTTCGGCTGCAGTTCGAACGATGAAGCCGAGATTATCTTTCCGTATCGATTCTATGATCTCCTTTAACCGGTGCCTTTCAGCCTCATCTTCTATTCGTCTGGATATTCCAATATGTTCTGATGTGGGCATCAGAACAAGAAGCCTGCCTGGAAGGGACATATGGGTTGTCAGCCGAGCCCCCTTTGACCCCAATGGCGCTTTGGCAGCCTGGACCATTATTTCCTGACCTTCGGTGATAAGCTCCTCTATATGTCTTTCGCGACGTATCAGCGGTGAAAACGAATCGGCTGTATCGATGTCCGGAGCATCATTTTGGTCACCATTTTGTTTTAACAGAAAGTTTTCAATTTCATTATAGTTTCCGCCAATCACATCATTCACATAGATAAAAGCGGCCTGTTTGAGCCCTATATCTACAAAAGCAGCCTGCATTCCCGGCAGAACCCGTTGCACCCTTCCCTTATAGATATTTCCGGCAATGTCTGAAGCATCTCCCCGCTCGATAAAAAGCTCAGCGATGTTTCCATCCTCAAGAAGCGCCACTCTTGTTTCATGTTCAGCCGCATTTATAATAATTTTTCTATACATGGTTTTTCCTGTATTTACATGTCGTTACAATTCGGTTTCGCCCCTTTGAATTTGTAAGGTCAGATTTTTACGATGGCAGCCTGTTTTATCTCTTCTTTGCTCAATTCAAATATATGTTCAAGAACCTCAAAAGGTCTTACTGTTTTCCCCGGTTCGGATCTCAGCGTCATCTTTAGCTTGTTGGACGAAAGCATCGTAATCTTTATTACCATCTCTTTTAAGTCAAACTGCCTAGTTTTTCCCTTTCGGTTGGTGCGGGTAACGATGAATTCAGATTTTTTAACAAAAGATGCCACGTTTTCTTCGTTAAAGGAACCATTCTTTTTCGTAACCAAATAGGTCGACGGTAAAAAAGTGTTGCGGGGAGCCTTTGTGGGTGAAAGCTGACAGTCTATAATTCCCAGGCCTTTAGGAAAATGCCGGCTTAATTCATCTATAATGGTCTGGGATTGAATGTTTCCTTTCACGGATATATAAAATTTTTCATTCCGGCTCTCCAAACCGATGGGAAGCGGATCTTCAAAGGATATTACCGGTTTTGGATGAAAACCTTCGGAAAACTTGACCGGTATTCGAGCACGTCGAATGGCGCGGGTTATGATTTTAACCAGTTCAAGATGTCCAAAATACTTTGCCTGATCCAGCTTGGAAAATGACACCTTGAATTTTTTGTAAACTGTATCCGTATTACGGTCTTCCGGAATGTTCTTTGGAACCCTGTCTTTATGGTCGGTAAAGACTTTGGGTTCAACAACCTCAAAATCACAAACCCCGCAATGGTTACAATCACCGTTGCGACAGTCCGCCGTGTGTTCACCTTTTGCGGCGTTATCCCATTCGTTGATTAAGAAATCTTTTGAAACCATCGTATCGATATGGTCCCAGGGCAACGGTTCGGTGGCCCCCCGAACACGGGTAATAAAAAAATCGATATCGATCCCTTCATCGGATAAAGCTTCTTCCCACAATCGATATTTAAAATGGTCGCTCCATCCGTCAAATTTACATCCTTTCTTGTATGCAGCAACCAATAGGCGGCCAAGACGCCGGTCGCCCCGTGCCCAGATCCCTTCGATCAAACTGACCTCAGGGTTCTGCCATTTAAATTGAACCCTCGGTATTTTCAGTTGTTTCTTCAACATGCCAATTTTCTGTTTCGATTCAGCCAAAGCCATCTGGGAAGACCACTGAAACGGCGTATGGGACTTTGGAATAAACGTTGCGACACTTACATTGATCTTGGCTTTGTGTTTCTTGGGTAAACAAACATTTTTCAACTTTTTTACAAGATCAACGATGGCCTGCAGGTCGTCGTCGGTTTCGGTGGGAAGGCCGATCATAAAATAGAGCTTAACCACCTGCCAGCCTAAATGAAATGCATCTTTAACGGTTTCTATAATATCTTTTTCGGTTATATTTTTATTGATAACATCGCGAAGCCGCTGGCTTCCGGCTTCCGGTGCTAACGTAAAGCCTGTTTTTCTGACCTTTTTTACAAGATTCATAAGTTCCGGCGATAATGTATCCGCCCTCAGAGATGGAAAGGAAACCGCAATCCGTTGCGATGTATACCGAGACGTGAGATTTTCCATTAGCGGTATAAGACAGCTATAATCCCCCGTACTTAAAGATAAAAGCGAGATATCCTCGTAGCCTGTTGAAGCCACCGAAAAATCTGACAGCGAGAGCAGGGTCTCTGGCGAACGTTCACGAACCGGTCGATATATCATCCCGGCCTGGCAGAAGCGGCAGCCTCTGGTGCAGCCCCTGGAGACTTCAAGCCGAAGCCGATCATGAACCGGTTTGCCGTAAGGAACGACCGGTGCATGGGGAAACTGCGCCGCATCAAGATCATCAACAATTGTGCGTTTAATCGTATGATAATCTTGAAATTTCGGAATAAGGGTCTGGAAACCATGGCGGTCAAATTTGGGCGTAAAAAATTGAGGAATATATACCCCTTCTATCTTGGACCATCTTTTCAAAAGGCCTTCTTTATCACCCTTTCCTGCCGACTGCCATTTAAGCCAGGTTTGGGACATTTCCATAATTACATTCTCGCCGTCTCCCACGACCATGGCGTCAAAAAAATCCGCCATCGGTTCGGGGTTAGACGTACAAGGACCACCGGCGATAATCAGCGGGTGAGAAATATTTCGCTGTCGAGAAAAAAACGGGATGTTGGCCAGTTCTAATACGGTAAGTATATTGGTAAAGTTCAGCTCGTAGAGAAGGCTGAAGCCGATAATATCAAATTGATCGAGCGGTTTTTTAGATTCCAGTGACGCAATGGGTGTTCCTGACGATCGGAGATATGCTTCCATATCGGGGGCAGGGGCAAAAACCCTTTCAGCGGCGATCCCCGGATGGCTGTTCAGGATATTGTAAAGTATCTGAATCCCAAAATGGGATGTCCCGATCTCGTAACGGTCTGGAAAGACAAGCGTAAAAGCGAGTTTTACCCGGATTGGATCTTTTTTGATGGTATTTATTTCCGAGCCTAAATATTGGCTGGGCTGCTCTATTAGTGGTAAGATATCTTGAATGGTTGTAAAGCTCATGATATATATATTCTCGGATTTCGTGCCGCTTCAAGTGACCCTGGAATAAAGTGGAACGAACCCCGGTTATTTTTTTTCACATCGGACCTCACAAGTTTTTTTGGTTGAAATCAGATTGTCTGAATGTGCTGTTTTTTTAAAGCCCCCTGTCGCTCCCTGGAGACGGGATCTCCGCCTTACTCCGGCACGCGGACGGGGTATAAAAATATAATCAACAGATTCTTAATTTTTTATCTTATTATACCGGAACCTAAAATGCCAGAAATAAAACCTCAAAATAATAAAAAACTTATAATTTCAACAGTTTCCATTTTTATCTTTTTTATCACGCTTATTTTTAACGGGCCGGACAACCTTGGGGCTGAAAACCTGCGTGAAAGCGCAATTGTAAAAGCGGTTCAAAAAGTCAGTCCTGTGGTGGTAAACATAAGCTCCGAATTCCAGGTTCGCAAGCGTATAAATCCATTTTATGGATTTGGAATGGATCCGTCTTTTGAATCTTTTTTCAGAGATTTTTTTGATCCGGGGTTTGAACAACGATATAAACGAACCAGCCTGGGGTCCGGAGTTATCATTGATGGTAAAAGGGGGTTTATCCTAACCAACAAACATGTCGTCGTAACGGGTTCTACCATTACCGTGGGTCTGAAAGATGGGCGTGAATTCACGGCACAAATTGTGGGGGCAGATCCCGATTCTGATCTGGCGGTTCTGCGTATTTCCGCCAAGAAAGTTCTGCCGGCCATTGAAATGGGAGACTCCGCTGACCTGATGATCGGCGAAACGGTTATCGCCATCGGCAATCCTTTTGGTTTTTCAAATACGGTAACCACCGGTGTTATCAGTGCTAAAAACCGAAGCATACGGAGTGACGACATGGTGTATCATGATTTTATCCAAACCGACGCCTCCATTAACCCGGGTAACAGCGGGGGGCCGCTCCTCAATATTAATGGAGAGCTCATCGGAATAAATACCGCCATTTTTGCCAAAGCCCAAGGCATCGGTTTTGCGATACCCATCAACAAAGCCAAAAGGATTGTTGCTGACCTTATAAGATACGGAGAGGTTATACCGGCATGGATCGGTATTACGGTACAGGATCTGGATATAGAGTTGGCCAACTATTTGAAAGCACCGTCCATCAAAGGTGTTCTGGTGAAAAAAGTTGAAAATACGGGACCTGCCTTTAAGTTCGGTGTTCGAGAGGGTGATATTATCGTATCCATAGGGTTACGAAACATTCATTCTAAAATGGATTTTGAGCGGTCCATGAGCAGTTTTCCAGCCGGAGAAACCATCGACATTAAAATACTAAGAAATAGTAAAACCGAGTCTTTTTCTGTAAAATCATCGATATTCCCGAAAGAATTGGCTCTGGAATTGGCCAAGAGCCTTCTGGGGATTTCCGTGGACAACCTTTCGGTTAAAAACCGTAAAATCTTTAAAACTTACGCGAAAGCGGGCGTTGTGATTTCAGATCTTAATCGTCAATCTTATCTGGCGCGTATCGGCGTCAGGCCCGGAGATGTAATTCGGCAACTCGATGATATATCTATAAAAAACATCGACGATTTTAAAAAGGCCATCATAAAATACCGCCAGAAAAAGTCCTTGGTGATGGTTTTGCAGCGCGAAGATCAGCGGTATAATATAACGGTAAAACCCTAGCACCCTTAACCTATTAACCAGGTCTGACACTGGAGATTTATTATGAAACGGACAAAAATAATAAAATTAATAAAATCCGAACGTCCCATCGATGAAGTTCTTATAAAAGGGTGGGTTAGAACCAAGCGTGATTCAAAAGATTTTTCTTTTATTGAGGTCAACGATGGATCTTGCCTAAAAAACATGCAGATCATCGTTGACAACACCACAGACAACTACCAAGACATCATCAGGATTTCCACCGGTTCGGCGGTTGCAATCCGTGGAAAACTGGAAGCGTCTAAAGGTCCTGGACAGAAATGGGAAGTGGTTGCGGAAAGGGTGGAAATTTTAAATATTGCTCCCGAAAATTATCCGTTGCAGAAAAAACGTCACACGGACGAATTTTTAAGAAACATCGCGCACTTAAGACCCCGGACCAACAAATACGGCGCTGCATTTCGGATAAGATCCGAGTTGTCATATGCCATTCATAATTTCTTCAGAGACAAGGGGTTTAGATATATCCACTCACCGATCATAACCGGTTCGGATTGCGAAGGCGCCGGAGAGCTGTTTCGTGTAACAACCATAGATCCGGATGATCCGCCTCGAAAAGAAGGCAAAATCGATTATTCCAGAGATTTTTTTGGTAAAGAAGCAAATTTAACGGTGTCCGGCCAGCTATCCGCCGAGATGTTCGCCCTTGCCTTGGGAGATGTTTATACCTTTGGTCCCACTTTTCGTGCCGAAAATTCACACACCCGTCGACATGTTGCCGAATTTTGGATGGTTGAACCAGAAATGGCGTTCTGTGATCTGGAGGGCAACATGGATCTCGCAGAAGAAATGATAAAACATTTAACATCCTTTATACTCGAGGAATGTAAAGAAGATATAGAACTTTTTGCAAAATTTGTGGATAAAACGCTGATAAAAACGTTAAATAACGTGGCCACCTCTGATTTTAAACGCCTCACATATGCTTCAGCTCTAGACATATTAAAAAAATCCGGAAAAAAATTTAAATACGATATCGATTTTGGAAAAGACCTGCAAACCGAACATGAGCGTTATCTAACAGAAGATCATTTTAAAAAACCTTTGATTGTCTTTAATTACCCAAAAGAAATAAAGCCTTTTTACATGCGGTTAAACGATGACAACCAGACGGTGGCGGCGATGGATGTTCTGGTGCCGGGAATTGGGGAAATCATCGGCGGAAGCCAGCGAGAAGAACGCCTAGAGGTTTTAGAAAACCGGATGGATGAAATGGGAATGCCAAAAGAAAACTACTGGTGGTATTTAGATTCTCGCCGTTTTGGATCCGTTGAACACAGTGGTTTCGGCCTCGGTTTCGAACGGTTGATTATGCTCATGACAGGAATCAGAAACATCCGGGATGTCATTCCTTTCCCGAGAACACCCACCGCCATAGAATTCTGATTTAAGGTTATGATGTTGATCTTAAGCTTTGAAACATCTGTTTAATATTCCGAGGATTATTTTTTTAACATAACCCCAGAGAAATAGGCTCCGCATTTCACAGGGCAGGCGCAGAGATTGGGCAAAAAGACCATTTAGGGATGGACACTAGTTAGCTTTCAAACATCTTAGCTTCGCCAACTGCTCAGCATAGCCGTATAGATGAAGCCCTTTGCTTTCAACGATCATCTCACCGTCTTTTACGCCGATCTCCCCGGCCATGTAATCTTTAAGATTCTGGATCGCCGCCAGATTTGCCGGCATTCCCCCCCAAAGATCCCATGAACGAAAATAGACAATAAAATGGAGGGTTTCATCCTGTATTCGGGTGTCGATTGAACGCAAACACGGCGGGTCCAGCAGTGTAAGGTCTGTTGGGTGGGCCACCTGAAGCACCATTTGGTTGTTGCGATTGCCATGCTGCAGATAGGTCTGAATGACCCACTCGATCTGATTTAAGTAGATTTGTCCGTCTTCTTCAAAAAGCGCTTTGCCGTCGATCTCCCGTTTGTCGATAATTTCCGTGTCGTCCGCTTCCCACCAAGCAAGTTTATCCCCGTTAAGCGGCGCCCGGGTTAATCGCTCACCATAAGTATATGACTCTCCGGTCTCTTTTTGGCCGGTCATCAGATACTCGATGTAAGATCTTTCATAGCCTTCACCGCCATAAATATAGGCTTCTTCCACAGGATTTGGAATCCCGCAGGATGCCGGTATATCGGGTAACAGCGGCTGAGTTCCAGGATGCCGGATGTGTCCGATAAAATAATCATATTCGAGTCTTGTCTGGCCGGCGTAACTTCCTCGATCTATTTTAAACCGCCGGCCACGGTCAAGAATGTCATGAACCGCCTGAAACCAAAGATCCGGTAAATCCCTTGCATTAACCTTGTGAATATCCATATTTTTTGTCTAACATCGGTTAATTGTCAGTGGAAATTTCGATTAAGTGCCTATATATCCAGTATGTTCACCTCAAGGGCATTGCTGGTGATAAATTCTCTTCTGGGTTCGACAGCCTCGCCCATGAGAACGGTAAAAATTTCATCGGTTTCAACCACATCCTCGATCTTTACCTGCAAGAGAGTTCTCTTGTCCGGATTCATTGTGGTTTCCCATAGTTGGATTGGATTCATTTCACCCAGACCTTTGTATCTCTGAATGCCGAGACCTTTTTTCCCTTCCTCCATAAAAAAAGAAAGAAGGTCTTTTTTATCATCGGTGCGAATGGAATTGTTCTCATCGTCCTGGTTAAAAACGAGAAACGGAGGACTATCGTATTTGAAGATATTTTTACTCAGCAACAGGCTTTTCTGGAAATCTCCGGAATAAATAAGGCTTCTGCCGATTTTTATGGGTTTCGCCTTTCTGTTTGGCATTTTTCCCGACAATAGTCCCTTTTGGCCAAACGACGGGGTAACCATCATTTCATAAACATCCCGTTCCGAATTCCATGTTAATTCATCGACATGATAATCTTTTTCCATAAGCGTCTTTTTTAACTGCGTCATTTTTTGTCGGTCTTGTAGAAATTTTTTACTTTCAGCCCCTTCCTTAATTAACAATTCGATAAGATCGCCGGGAATTCCTTGTCTTTTCAATCTCGAAATTATCAAAAAATATTCGGAAAGATTCGTCATGAAAAGATAGAGATTGTGTTCGGATAGTATGTTTTCTTCTTCTCCAAACCTTATATTTTTTTTATTGCATGCTCTTTTTAAAATGTGATCGTTTAATTGATTTTCGTGTTTTAAATAAATTTCATTCTTTCCTTTGCCGACTTTAAACAGGGGGGGTTGAGCAATGTATAGATACCCTTTTTCGACCATCTCGGGCATGTGTCTGTAAAAGAAGGTTAACAGAAGCGTTCGAATGTGAGATCCGTCAACATCAGCATCTGTCATGATAATTGTTTTGTGATACCTTATTTTTTCAATATCATATTCTTCTTCACCCACTCCGGTTCCCAGGGCTGTAATGATATTTTTAATCTCTTCGCTTCGCAGAATTTTATCAAACCTAGCCTTCTCGACATTCAATATTTTGCCCTTTAATGGCAGTATTGCCTGAAATTTTCTATCTCTCCCCTGTTTGGCACTGCCCCCGGCAGAATCACCTTCCACGATAAAAATTTCTCTTTCGGAAGGATCTGAAGCCTGGCAGTCGGCAAGCTTGCCCGGAAGTGTTGAATCGATTAGAGCACCCTGTTTTCTTGCGATATCCCGTGCTCTTTTTGCTGCATCCCTGGCCCTGGAAGCATCCACAGCTTTAGCAATTATCTTTTTAGCTACGGATGGATTCTCCTCAAGAAACATACTTAACTTCTCGTTTACCAGAGACTCGACCAACCCTTTTAATTCACTGTTTCCAAGTTTTGTCTTTGTTTGACCCTCAAACTGCGGAGACTTTATTCTAATACTTATAACCGCTGTTAAACCCTCTCTAATGTCTTCACCGCTAATTTTGGTTTGAAGGTTTTTGGGAAGGTTCCCGTTTGTTAAATATTGATTGACGGTTCGCGTCAATCCCGCCTTGAAACCGATGAGATGAAAACCCCCTTCAACCGTATTGATATTATTGGCAAACGAGAATATTTTTTCCTTGAATGTATCGTTGTATTGAATGGCAACTTCTATTTGAACATCATTTTTTATGCCTTCTATGAAAATGGGTTTATGGAGTGGCACATTTATTTTATTCAGATACTCCACAAATGATACCAGGCCGCCTTTATAATAGAATTCATCTTTGTTATCGGATCGTTCATCTTCAATGGTTAATCGGACCTTTTTGTTTAAAAAGGCAAGCTCTCTTAATCTTCGAATTAGAACATCATAACTAAAATTGTCTGTTTCTAAAATTTCCGTATCAGGAACAAAATGTATTTTTGTGCCCCTTTTGTTGGTTTTCCCGATAATGCTGATATCGCTGGTTTTATTTCCTTTTTCATATGTTTGATAATAAATTTTTCCATCGGTATAAATTTCGACTTCCAAAAGATTTGAAAGTGCATTTACCACCGACACACCGACACCATGAAGTCCTCCGGAAACCTTATAGGAATGATCGTCAAACTTGCCACCGGCATGAAGTTTGGTCATAACAACTTCAA
>JAAXQD010000102.1 GCA_012974475.1 Desulfobacterales bacterium | reverse complement strand
GGCGCTGCAGGCCGAAAAGGGGCCTCCCTGGCCCCTGCCCGTGGATTAACCAGGGAGAAAGTGAGGGACTTATGGGAAGCATTTACAAAAGGGGGAATACCTACTGGATTCAGTATTACAGGCATGGCAAGCCATTAAGGGAATCCACAAAGAGCAAAAAAGAGGCTGATGCAAAGCGCTTATTGAAAAAGCGCGAGGGCGAAATCTCAGAGGGCAAACTTCCGGGCATTTATTTTGACCGGGTTAGGTTTGATGAACTGGCAGAGGATCTCTTGACCGATTATCGGATCAACGGCAGGAAGTCCACCGAAAGGGCAGAGAGAAGCGTCCGGTACCTAAATAAACATTTTGAAGGGTATAGGTGCCACAAATAACAAGCCCCAAAATTAACGCTTATATCGTGCATCGCATGAATGAGGGGGCAGCTAACGCCACAATAAACCGTGAACTTTCGGCACTAAAGCGCATGCTTAACCTGGGTGCTCAACAGACACCACCAAAAGTTGACCGTGTACCCCATATCTCAATGCTTAAAGAAAATAATGTCCGGCAGGGGTTTTTTGAGCATGGTGATTTTATAGCTTTGAGAAACGCCCTACCCTCTTATCTCAAAGGCTTTGTCACATTCGGTTATAAGACTGGTTGGAGGTTTGCAGAAATAACCGGGTTAACCTGGAACCAAGTTGACCTTGATAACGGTATTGTTAGGCTTGAAGCTGGAGAGACAAAAAATGATGCAGCCCGGACGGTCTACCTTGACGATGAACTTCAACAGGTCTTTATTGACCAGTGGGAAGCCAGAAAAACAAGCAATAGACTGTCACCTTGTGTTTTCCCTGATAAGGACGGAACCAACAAAATAAATTGCTTCTGGGGAGCATGGCAAAAAGCCTGTAAAGAATCTCAAATCGGCAATAAGATATTCCATGATTTCAGAAGAACGGCTGTTAGGAATATGGTTAGGGCAGGAATCCCTGAGGGTGTTGCAATGAAGATTTCAGGTCATAAGACACGGTCTGTATTTGACAGGTATAACATCGTTAATGATGCAGATTTAAAATTGGCAGCACAAAGGCAGGAGCACTATTTACAGACACAAAAAGACACAGTTTCAAGCACAGTCCATGATTTCGTCACAAAAAAAGAGGCTATCCATGACAGATAACCTCTTGTTAATGTTGGCTTTAGAGACGATGCCTAATCTTAATCTGGAAAGATTTTTCCAGGATTTAATATCCCATTTGGATCAAAAATCTTTTTTATCTTTTTCATCAGTTTAAGTTCAGCAGGACCGATCTCCTTGGTGATGTAAGGGGCTTTGGTTATGCCAACACCGTGCTCACCGGAAATCGTCCCCCCAAGTTCGAGGGTATACTCAAACAGAGTGTCTATCGCAGCTTCGGCTTTTTTCAGATCATCCTGATTCTTTTTGTCGAGCATTATATTAAAATGGATATTTCCGTCACCGGCATGTCCAAAGCTTACCATGGTAAGTCCGGTTTTTTCTTTTAAAGCATCTATCTTTCTGACCATGTCAGGAATCCTGCTTCTCGGGACAACAATATCCTCATTAATCTTATCCGGCCCATATTGGAACAGAGCCGGAGAAATGGCCTTTCTAGCTTTCCAAAGATCTGCAATTTCCGATTTCGTCTCGGCGAACTTGATGTGCTCTGCGCCTTGGGACATGCACACCGTTTCTAATTGTTTGATGAGGATGTCCACCGCTTCGATTTTTCCGTCCACCTCTATGAGCAGTAAAGCTCCGGCTTCAACTGGCAAATCCATCTTAAGATGGCTTTCAACACACCGAATTGAAGCATTGTCCATAAACTCAAGGGTTCGCGGTATGATGCCTTGGGCAATGATTTCGGAAACTGTTTCCGCAGCCTTTTCCAGGCTATCGAAAACGGCCGTCATTGCGCGAATCGCTTCAGGAAGGGGCAGGAGTCTGACGGTTATCCGGGTAATAATGCCAAGGGTCCCTTCGGATCCAACCAGTAGACGCGTCAAATCATACCCAACCACCCCTTTTGCGGTCCGAACACCGGCATTTATGATCTCGCCGGTTGGGAGGACAGCTTCAAGGCCCAAGACATAATCTCGGGTAACACCATATTTAACCGCTCTGGGGCCCCCGGCACACTCGGCCAGGTTGCCGCCCAGAGAAGAAAATTCGGAACTTGACGGATCCGGAGGATAAAACAATCCTTCTTTTTCAACGGCCTGATGAAACCGGGCTGTCACAACACCGGGCTCTGCATGGGCGATGAGATTATCCTTGTCAATTTCAAGAATTCGGTTGAAGCGACTCATGACAAGGATTGCGCCTCCTTGGACGGCAAGTGATCCCCCGGTCATCCCGGAACCGGAACCGCGGGGTATTACAGGAAAACCGTCTTCATTTGCGAGGTTTATAATGGCAGATATTTCTTGGGTGTTTCCCGGAAATAAAACAGCATCCGGTAGATAGTTGGCGGCTGTTGCATCGTAGGCATAGCAGACAAGATCTTCTTTTTTCCTGCTGCAATAAGCGTTTCCAACTATATCTTGGAGTTTTCTGAACGTCGTATCTGTAAGGGCCATTTTACGCCATCCGTTGGCAAATGCTTCTCGTCAAGTTAAATAGGACACCCCAGTACCATCTGCCGGAGCAACGGGGCAGGCAGATTTTCGCAGATAATAATATTATTTTTTAAGAATCTTGACAATCTGTGTTCACCTGCCCGCTCGTGCCTCACGGTGGCAGGCGGGTCTGTGTCCAAAAAAGGAAATTCCTATACTATCAAGTTATAGCCTCGCTTCGCGATTCCACATATGATGTCGGAATGTTAGAATTTCCCGGTTTCGAGTTTTTGGCAGAGAAATTCCACCTGTTTTTGCATAGCGCCATTCTCTTTTAATTCCCGCTCAACAGCGCCGATGGAATAGAGGGCGGTGGCATGGTATCTGTTGAAACTTTTGCCGATTGCCTGGAGGGGGGCATCGGTATATCTGCGCGACAGGAAAATAGCGATCTGTCTCGGTCGAACAATCAATTGTTTGCGAGAACTTGAAACAATCTCTTTGACGGAAATACGATAATGTTTACAAACCAGTTTCTTAATAACCTCTATGGTAATGTTCTTCCGTCTGCATACGATATTCTTGACAACGCTTTCAGCGAGTTTAAGATTAATCGGTGTTCCTAAAAGAGATGATTTCGCTGTCACTCCAATGAGGCCGCTTTCGAGTTGTCTCACATCCTCTGCAAGTTCACTGGCCAAGTAATGGAGGACGTCTTCGGGAATTTTACACCCGTTATGCTTTGCCTTTTTCTGCAGTATTCTGACCCTTGTTCTAAATTCCGGCGGCTCAATGTTTGAAATAAGCGCGCACGAAAGACGTGATCTCAATTCGTCATTGAGTTTCGGAATGTCCGATGGGAGGTAACAACTGGAAAAAATGATTTTTTTATTGGATTCAAAAAGGGTGTCGAGTGTCAACGCAAGCTCGATCTGTGTTCGTTCCTTGCCGGTCAGATAGTGAACGTCTTCAAGAAGTAGTACATCACATTGATTCCTATATTTTCCTTTGAAGGCATCTATGGAATGATTTCGATACGCACTGACCATTTCATTACTAAAGTTCTCTACAGTCGTATAATAGACACGATCTCTGGGATGCTCGGATAGGATGTAGTGTCCTACGGCTTGTGAAAGATGGCTTTTTCCCATTCCGGTTTTCGACAATAAGAATAAAGAATTCTGAAGAGAATTTTTTCGAGAAGCCAGCGAAAGCGCTGCCGAGTAAGCAAAGTCGTTGTTGCCGCCCACCACAAATTGATCGAAGGTAAAATCCTTTCGCAAAAACCGCCCGTTTTGCGGATGTACATTCATCTGGGGAAGCGGCAGTTGCGGGTTCTCATCTAATTTTTTACCCGAGCTGTCCTTTGAGTCCGAAACCTTCACAATAAACCGGCATGATTTTCCTGTGGCCTTTCTTAATTCAGACTCTATGATATCTCCATATTGATCAAGAACCCGTTTTTTGGAAAAAAAGTTGGGGAAAGAAAGAAAAATAGAGCCGTCATCGTTCTTGCCGAATCTCAGAGGCTCGATCCACATCCTGAAAGAGTGGCTGGGGACACGTAATTTGATGGCAGTTTTTATCTCTTCCCAGATTGTTTTCATACAGGTCTATATTCTCAGTTATGCAAATAGGACAAACGTGTTGTTTAAGGATAAAACTGTTGATAAAATTAGGATATCAATCTATTTGGGAGTATTATTTAAGATTATCAAGAAGCCGCTGAACAAGTTGTCGCTAACTTAAAGTATCATTCCCTTTATGTCAAATCCGATAGATCCCGTTTATTATTTATTTGCCAAAAAGTTATTAACAATTTTTATCCACTTGAATTTATTGTTTTATATTTATAGTCTTTTGCCAAATGCTTTTAAATACAATCTTTTTTG
>JAAXQD010000084.1 GCA_012974475.1 Desulfobacterales bacterium | reverse complement strand
GGGTAGACTTTTGGGTTTATTATAGGAAAATAAAAGCTTCTATAATGTGATATCTTGCAAGTACCTTTGTTCACTCACAATTGTGATAACGGTATTATGTTATCACAGAAAAATCAGGCGCTTGATACTTGGACGTTATTGCAGGTATCTGTATCGAAGCTTTGAGAACTGAATTGATGGTATCACAGGTTTCATGCCAACCCTTAAATCACCATATATTGTGTAGCCGTTTAAATATGAAAGGCGTGAAATTTTATCATCGATTCACGGTTTCTTATTCAATCGAGGCAAATAGAGAAATGTCGGTACCCCATTTGATCTCCCCTCCGATGATTGTATCGGATGCGGAACCTCTTGATATACTCCAAGTATCAAATGAACTTCTTTTCGGAAAATCGGCAAAGGAATGGTTGAAACTCGACGTCCATAAATTCCATGAAGCTATAAAAAAAGAAACCGAAACAGATCTTCCGCGTGATATGGAGATTCCAAATAATTTTGCTATAACAGTCACTATAGACACTTGGAAAAAGATGCACAAGTTTCTATTTGTTCCAAAAAAGAAGAAAAAAAGTGAAACTCTTTCGTATTGAGGATATTCACTAAAGCATTTTCTTCCATCTCAAATAGTATGACAGTCTCACTCCTGTGGAATTGAACAAAAGTGTAAACAAAAGCTACAGCATCCCCCATAAAAAGCTACAGTCTAAAAACAGTATGATAATACTCGATATTTAATGTTCATTGTCTTTGTATTTCTTCAAGGTGTTGCCAATATAATCACATCGGTTATCCCTTTCAAGTCTTCTTTTTTTCAACCGTTGAGTCAAAAAGCTAAAAAATACAACGAGTTAAATAGAATAAATTTTTTTGGAATCTATGTGACAACTTGTGGCACCAAGGTTGCATTTAAAAAAAACAATACAAGTCCTTTAAGTAATCAGTGGGACCGCAATCTCAACTTCAACTTGGAAAGAAGTATATTGAAAGGAGAACCCACTGAAAACCGAATAGAACTATTGATATCAAGGCAGGCTATGCAAAAACAAAAGAGGTCTTCAAAATGAAAGCAAAAGAACACACCCATAAAAAAGGTGAAAAGAAACGCCTTATCGGGTTTCGGGTGGAGGAGGATGAGTGTATTTGGATGAAGGCCGGGGTTGTCAATTTTCGATTATGCGATAATGCTTTTGATTGCTACAATTGTCCCTTCGATGCAGGGATGCAGCTCGCCATGAGTCCTAAAGATCATGCCGAAATCCAATTGAAGGAACCTGGATGGGTCAATCATTTAAAGAAACACTATCATGGCCCAGAACGGCCCTGTCGTCATGTTTTAACAGGACGTATCGATGCTCCCAAGATCTGTCCCATTAACTACGAATGCTATCATTGTGCTTTTGACCAAATGATGGACGATTTTGATCTTGCACAACTCAGTGATTCGCCCAACTATTATTTAGCGTCGGGTTATAAAATGGCCACCGGCTATTATTACCACCTGGGCCATTGTTGGGTCCGTTTCGATCATGGGGGACGTGTTAGAATCGGATTTGATGATTTCATGGTCAGGCTGTTCGGTGCATTTCAGTCTATGGCTCTTCCGCCAATAGGGGCAACCATGAAAAAAGATCAGGCCGGTTTGATATTTGATCGAGACGATCATAGAGGAGCAGTGCTCTCCCCTGTAACCGGTACGGTACTTGCTGTGAATCACAAGGTCCGTGAGCATCCCGAGATTCTATATGAAGATCCGTACAATGAGGGATGGCTTTGTATTATAGAACCAGATATGCCCAAAGAAAATCTAAAGGGACTCTATTTTGGCAAAGAAAGCATGCAGTGGATGGAGCAAGAGAGCCGTAAACTATTGAACCTAGTGGGGCCGGAATATGAACAACTAGTGGCTACCGGCGCCCAGCCGATTAGCGATGTATTCGGTAATTTCCCGGAACTCGAGTGGGATCAGCTGGTGAAGACTTTTCTGCGAACTGGGCTAAACGTGCTTGATGGGAGTTCTTAAAGGATTTTAACCAAAGAAGGGGGCATCCATGTCCATACGGTTGGGTTTTTATGTCTGTCATTGCGGAATCAATATTGCAGGCAAGATTCGTGTTGAGGAGGTGGCGTCCTTTGCTCGAGAACTGAAAAATGTGGTGATTGCCCGGGATTATAAGTTTATGTGTTCAGACCCGGGCCAGGAGATGATCGAAAAGGACATTAAAGAATTTGACCTTAACAGGGTTGTAGTGGCCTCCTGTTCGCCAAGACTCCACGAAAAGACCTTTCAGGGTGTTTGTCAACGGACCGGGCTCAACCCTTATTTTTTCCAGATGGCGTCTGTTCGGGAACAGGTCTCCTGGGTCACTAAGGATGAAAATGAGGCCACCCGCAAAGCAAAGACACTGGTAGCAGGGGCTATCAACCGGGTCAATTATCATGAAAGTCTTAATGCACGCGAAGTCAATGTTCATCCTGACATCATGGTGGTGGGCGGCGGCATTACCGGCATGCAGGCTGCTATAGACATAGGAAATGGCGGTCATAAAGTATATCTGGTAGAAAAATCGTCAACCATTGGCGGCCATATGCTCCAGTTCGATAAGACCTTTCCTACCCTCGACTGTGCCGCCTGTATCGGAACCCCAAAAATGGTTGAAGTGGCCCAGAATGCAAACATCGAGTTGCTTTCCTACAGCGAGGTTAAGGAAGTCGCGGGATACATCGGCAACTTCACCGTTAAGATCCGTCGCAAGCCGCGGTATGTAATGGAAGGTGTCTGTACCGGGTGCGGTGAATGCGTGAATGTCTGCCCGGTGGCAGTCCCCAGTGAATGGGATGAGGGCCTGGCTAATCGAACGGCCATTTACAGAGCCTTTCCCCAGGCCGTACCCATTACCTTTTGTATCGATAAAAAAGACCGGGCGCCTTGTGTGAACGCTTGTCCGGCGGGCATCAATATTCAAGGCTATGTACAACTCATTAGCCAGGGTAAGTACCAGCAGGCAACCCAGTTAATTATGGAGCGACTGCCGCTGCCGGGAGTACTGGGTCGCGTCTGTCCGCATCCTTGTGAATCCGAGTGCCGCAGGTTGGATCTTGATGGGGCGGTTGCCATTAGGGATTTGAAGCGCTTTGCCGCTGATCATACGAATTTGAAATCGATCGAGCCGCCGCAAATCGAGGAACGTTCGGAAAAGGTGGCCGTGATTGGATCCGGTCCTTCAGGGCTGACCGTCGCATACTACCTGCGGTTAAAAGGCTATCAGGTAACCATCTTTGAAGCGCTTGGAGTTTTAGGCGGAATGCTTCGTGTGGGAATTCCGGATTACCGGCTCCCACCCGAAGTTCTGGATCAGGAGATAGACTACATTCTCAGTCTGGGTGTCAAAACGCGCACAGGAGTCAGATTCGGGACGGATTTCACTTTTGAGGATTTGAAAGCAGAGGGTTTTACCGCTGTATTTCTTGGAATTGGAGCCCATAATTCTTTGGATATGGGCATCGCTGGTGAAAAGGACACCCAAGGCGTTATCGATGCGGTTCGTTTTTTAAGGGAAGTTAATTTGGGCAATAAAACATGCCCAGGCAGCCGAGTTGTGGTCATCGGCGGCGGTAACGTGGCCATTGACGCTGCAAGGGTTGTAAAACGTCTGGGGGCCCGTGAAGTCACTGTAGTCTATCGTCGCTCAGAACAAGAGATGCCGGCTTATGCCGAAGAGATCGAGGGAGCTAAAAAGGAAGAGATTCGTTTTTCCTTTCTCACCGCCCCGGTCAAAATTATTGCAAAAGACGTTAAGGTTGACGGCTTTGAATGTATCCGAACCGAACTGGGACCGCCGGACGACAGCGGACGACGTCGCCCAATACCGGTGGACGGTTCCGAATTCGTAATCCCTTGCGATGCGGTGATTCCGGCTATAGGTCAGAAAATCGACGCGCCCTGGGCAGCCCGTGTGCCGGACCTGAAATGGTCTTTACGAGACACCCTGGACGTAAACCCCCAGACAATGCAAACCAGTATTCCCTACGTTTTTGCCGGAGGCGATATGGTTACCGGTCCGGATACGGTCATACAGGCGGTGGCTGCCGGTCACAAGGCTGTCGAAGCCATCCATGGCTATATCAATGGTGAGGATCTGGAACTTTATACGCAGCAGCTAGAGGCCCGGGAAAAACCGGGCACGAGTTGGCAAAAAATTCCGGAAGGGATTCCCGAAAAAGCCCGGGCCCATCCGCAGCATCTGGATGCCAAAATGGGTGCTGCTTGCTTTGACGAAGTGGACCTCGGCTTTTCAGAAAACGCGGCTCAACAAGAAGCCCGTCGCTGTCTTAATTGCGGTGTCTGCTGTGAGTGTATGGAATGCGTTAAGGTCTGCGAGCCCAAGGCCATCGATCACGACATGCAGGCAGAAGAACTGGAGGTAAAAGTTGGGAGTATTATCCTCGCCACCGGTTACGACGTCATGGATCCCTCACCAATGAAGCAATT
>JAAXQD010000071.1 GCA_012974475.1 Desulfobacterales bacterium | reverse complement strand
GTAATAAGATCGATTTTTGCAGTGGCTGGAGATGCCGGTCTGGCGGCAGTAGACCATCGAGATGCATCAGATCTTATTGCCTATATTACCTGCGTTGAAGAAAAGAAATAAAGCGGGGATTATCAAAATGATTGAGCATGCGGTTGGAATATATATCGGGCTGTTGTTGCTGGCGTGTTTGGTAGCGATTGTCAGTAAGATGGTAACGCATTTACCGTATACGATATTTCTGACTTTGGTAGGACTGTTGATAGGTGTCTTGGGTATTGGCCCGGAAATTGAGAAGACTGGATTTGGGTATCACCTAATATTTTTTGTTTTTTTGCCACCGTTGCTTTTCCAAGGAGCGTTTCACATGAACCTAAACTCTCTTTTGGAGCAGTTTTGGCCGATTGTGTGTTTGGCAGTGCCGGGCGTTATTGTATCAACCCTGTTAGTGGGAGGACTTGTTGGATGGTTGGGTGGTATCAGTTCAATGATGGTGGCGATACTTTTTGGTGCCTTGATATCACCAACAGATCCTGTGAGTGTTCTCTCGTTGTTCAAGGAGGTGGGGGCACCTAAAGATCTAAAGACAATAGTGGAAGGAGAGTCGCTCTTTAATGATGCAACCGGAGTAGTGTTATACACGATCCTGCTCAAGGCCTTGCTGAGTGGGCAAGAATTTGGATTTGGCCAAGCAGCATATGAATTTGTAAAGGTTTCCGTCGGGGGGCTACTCCTGGGGGCAGTACTCGGCTGGATAGTTTTTAAGATCATGCGTCATATAGAGGATCATCTGCTGGAAAATGCGCTTTGTCTTGTTTTGGCTTACGGGTCATTCTGGTTGGCGGAAGTAATGCACCTTTCTGGCGTAATTGGAACTGTGATAGCCGGATTGATGATAGGTAATTATGGCCGGAGACTCTCGATGAGTGTAAAGACTACTAATACGGTTGAAATATTTTTTGAATCCATAGGTTTCCTGATCAATTCGCTCCTGTTTGTCTTGATCGGCCTGGAGCTACGCGAAGTGCCGGCAAATATTATGTGGATGACGGTGTTTGTTGCCATTGCTGCGATGCTGATAGCACGCGCAGCGGTTTCTTACAGTTTCTACTGGTTGCTAAATCAGGTAGGTACTAAGCGACCGAAGAGATGGAACCACATTCTATTCTGGGGCGGTTTGAGGGGCTCGATACCGATTGCTTTGCTGCTTAATCTACCCAATGAAGGTTTACTGGTAACGTGGCGTCCGGTGTTGTTGCTGGCAGGGTTTGGTTGTGTATTCTTCTCGTTAGTTGTGCAAGGAATCACCATGAAACCGCTTATGCTCAAGCTCGGTATTAAAGGGGAGTGATGGAATGAGGGTCGGACCATGCTGAGCTATCTTACGAAAGAAACGGTGTCAAAGCTTGAATAGTGAATAAGATGCCACTATAATTCACAACTCGTGCTCTGACCATATTTACACAGAGATTAGCGGGACGACCCTATATGTCGTCAATAATGGCAAATCAATAAGATTATATGATGAGGGCAATTAATTTAGGTTGAATTACATATTGTTTTAAGTTTTTCGATGATTTTCACCATTCCTAATGTGTCCAATTTACAATACGCCAGAAGCGCTTTACGGATTCTCTCTGTTGCATCGAGATCCTCCAGGTCCCTCATACTTAGCCAAGCATTTGACGCAATTCCACCGTCACTTATCTCCATATCGTCATAGCTTAACTCCGGCACCAACGCCGGAAGCACATATTTTATTGAATAAGACCCTCCCATTCCCCAACGATAAATATCTTTTCTTCTAAAGGGAATCATTAGATCCCGAATATTTCGGATGATATTCTCTATCTGGTCTGAATGTTCGGGAAACCACTTTGCCAAGTTGTTCAGAACACCAATCTCAAAAGTTTTATTGTAAACAAGAACACATGCGTTTTCAGGAATTTCATTTAACAATTTGTCTAAAAGTTCTTTTCTCGGGTCAACATGAGCAGGAGCCAGATACTCATAATGCTGTAACTCTGCATTCTCTTTTTCGAGATAATGGAGTGAATACTGAAATGGAACCTGCTGATAAGGCCTCGTTTCGTCATACATAGGAAGGGGAACCATAAATGTGGTTTCAAAATCCAGGAAACAAATGGGAAACCACAGGGTATCAAGGAATTCCTCGACCGCTGCCTTATTGGTAATGTTTTTTTTATCAAGTGTTCCTTCCAGTTGAATCCTTTGGCTTTGTGGCAAAATATCTTTGGGGATATCCTCCAGACGGATTATCCCCTGCCTGTAAAGATCAAACTTATTTGGCCCGGCACCTTTTAAATTAAAAACGGAATTTTCGGGTATGTGTTTCCAACAATAACCGCAAAAGTCACAATCATATGGATCAGTACAGTGCTCACCAATGTCGATATTTGGCCCCTGGCTTTTTAACATTCTTTTCATTTTATCGATTTCATTTTTAATAGACTTCTGCTTTTCAATAACATCATTTGAAAGATCCTGGACTGTGAAAAGTTTATCGACCTCTATTTCACCCTTTCTTACATACTGGTTGTTTATGTGAACAAGAAATGCTTTTGAAACTGAAAGACCGGTGCCTTTGAGAACATAATATTGAACCGCTACATCGTCATAATGGACATCTTTAACACCAGTTGACCCCTTAACTTCATAGATTTCCCATCCATTTTCGGTTTTTCGAAGGATATCAACTTTTACGAAAACATTATCATAACTGAAGGCAGCCTCATATATGACCTTAGTTCCATTTTCAATTTCAATCATAGTTCTCTTAATCTGTTTTGAAAGAGAAACATCATCAAAAGGAATCTCCACACCACCCGGGAAAAGCTTTTGGGCATAGATGCCTACATTAACACCACTTTGAAAAAGATTTTTTTGCTTTTCGGAAATTTCGTCTTTAAGGTCTGGGTGATATTTATGAAGATAAAGAGATTTATGACATTGAAGTCCTCTGATGAAAAGGGATTTGCTTAGATAAGTGCTGATTTTTTTATTCATTACAGTCATTTTAAGTTCCTCATTAAGGTTTCATACATCTTACACGTTATTTGAGCCATCTGAAAGTGTCAATTTGCAATTTTGGATTTTATTTTGTAGACTTATGGTGTGTTACAAGAATGAGGGTCGGATTCTTCCTTGGAATTGAGGGACGCACTTAACTGGGCAGGGATCAGAAACCGAAGAAAAAAGAAAAGAGGAAAGAGCAAAGAGTAAAGGGCAGGGATCAGGATTAAAAGTGACTAAAGTGAACTAAAGTGAACTAAAGTTGAAATCAAAACAAAAGATCAAGGACCAGTGACAAAGCAGCATTTATTTGGATTAAAAAAAGCGATTTAATTAATCTTATTTTTTACGATATTTGTCATTGAATTGATATTTTCGGGAGGCAATTTTATGTGCGAATTACTTGGTCTTTGTTTCAACAAAGAGGTTTCCTTTCGTTTGGCATTTTCTGGTTTAAAGGCGGGAGCAAGGGAGAATCCTGATGGTTGGGGAACGGCCTGGTATGATGAATATGGTTCCCAAATTATAAAAGAATCAAGACCTGCTTTGCGGAGTCGTCTTGCCGATGAGTTCCAGGAACACTTGGGTGCCCGGTCGCGGATTTTCGTTTCGCATATCCGCCGTGCGACAAGAGGTAGGGTAGGTTACATCAACACACATCCTTTTTATCGGAGATTTGATCAGAAAACCTGGGTGTTTGCCCACAATGGCACGGTGGACACCAGTCAATTGAGTTTTCCATCTAGTAAATTCACCCCGATTGGCGAAACCGATTCTGAGCTTGTCTTTTGTAGTTTATTATCATGGCTCAGCCATGGTGGTATTCAATTGACCGATAATAATGGTTTCACTCTCTTGCATGAGAAATTACGAGAAATGAACCGATTAGGAACGCTGAATCTGATATTTAGTGATGGCAAACACCTGTTCGTATACCACGACAGCACAGGGTACCTTGGACTTCATTACTTGCTGCGTCAGGCGCCATACAAAATTGTCAAACTTCGTGGCCAATACCTGACGATCAATTTGGCAGAGGTAATAAATCCAGATGAACGAGGATACATCGTGGCCACCAAGCCTTTGAGCGATGAGGACTGGAAGAGGGCTAAACCAGGCCAGTTGTTGATATTTTCCGAAGGCAATTCCATTTTCACGAGCGGAAGAAAGACATGAGCATGAGGGTCGCATCCCAGTTAAATACAAGCAACAACGTTTAACGGGATAAATCTTAATTATTAATTATTGAAGAGAAGGAGCCGGGGTCTAATTCATCTTTGATTAGAAGAGGATAGGGGCAAGCATATAATTGGATTAAAAAAAGCGATTTGTTTAGTCTTATTTTTTGCGATTCATTACGGAGTTTCCAATACAGAGTTTAGTCTTATTTTTTGTGATTCATTACGGAGTTTCCAATACAGAGTGCGTAACGTTAAAGCATGATGTCACTTCGCAGGCCACATTGAATGATAGGAGACAAGAGATTTTTAGAATTCGAATACCAATAATAGCCGCCCTGTTTATTATAAGAACTATTCCTGCTCCACGGGACCTCAGGGGTAGTAGCTATGCTGGCTTCGTGAAGGATTAATATGGCCGCCTCATCGAATAGGGCAATTTATGGCGCTATTATAGCAAATACAGCTATTGCCATCAGTAAGTTTATTGCTGCCATTTTTACAGGTTCTTCTGCCATGTTCTCCGAGGGGATACACTCTCTGGTAGATTCAGGCAACGGGTTTCTTTTGTTGATTGGTGTCCGGAGAAGCAAAAAACCTGCCGATGATGCACACCCATTTGGCTATGGCAAAGAGGTCTTTTTCTGGAGTTTTATCGTTGCGCTGTTAATATTTGCTCTGGGGGGCGGATTTGCGATTCATGAGGGTATCAAGCACCTTCAGCATCCGAAGCCCTTGGCGAATGTCAGGTGGAACTACCTGGTTCTCATTCTTGCCATGATTTTTGAGGGTGCTGCCTTGAGGGTTGCTTTGCAGGAATTCAATAAAAGCCGAGGTTCTAAGCCATTTTTGAGAGGCCTTATAGATAGTAAAGATAGTGCCACCGTTGCGGTGGTTATTGAAGATACAGCTGCTTTGATCGGGCTGGTGATAGCATTTTTCGCAGTGTTTCTTGGGCAAATAACGGGTTGGGTATATTTTGATGGCATAGGCTCAGTACTGATTGGTGTCCTGTTAGTAATTGTAGCGCTGTTCTTCGCCATTGAATGTAAGGCCTTGCTGATCGGTGAAGGACTTTTGCCTGAGGATGTTGATAAAATCATAACTATTCTTAAGGAAGAAAATCGTGTGATCAGTTATCGGAGGCCACTGAGCCTGTATTTTGGACCAAGTCAGGTTTTAGTCAACCTCGATGTAAATTTCGCAGATGATCTCACATCAGATGACATTGAGGAAACAATTGATAGTTTGGAATCCACCAGACAAATACTTGAAGACGACTACCCGTTCAAGGTTGAGTGAAAATGCCAACTCGACGCCGAAGGCGATCAGGTAGTGATGAAAGTAAATTTCTTTCGAATTTGGAGTTTGGATTATCAGCACTAGCAAATTCTGGCGTAACCAGACCAGTCTTTCAAAAGGTTCTTAAACGTGCACACGTTCCTGGTGTTGATAGCAAAAACGTATTAAAGAAGGTATTATCGGGCGCAGAGGAATTGTTCTATGATAATGTCGGTGCATACGGAAGTATGAAAGGTGAAGAAGAAGATGAGTATGGACGAGATCAAGGTGCAATGAATCAACACGACGATGATCACTACGAGGAACAAGATCCTAGACGTCAATCCAACTTATGCGGTAGCTGTGAAGGTGACGGTTGTCATCTGTGTAATTATACTGGAGAATATGAAGACGAAGAAGTAGGGTATGAGAATGAAGAGCAGGATGTATCTAAATTTGAATATGTGAATATCATTCCAGAAAAGAATGGTACATTCACAGTCAAGGGATACGATTCATTTCCATCACACAGCGTTCTTGCTGGACAGGTTCGTAAGAACTTTCTAGCATCATTTGACAGCGTAGAGGCAGCACAAGCAGCATTCCCTACAGCTAAGATGAGCCATCACATGATGGAACCTGAAAACCATTTCGACCATCTTGAAAATGAAGAAAGTACTGATTGTCAACGTTGTGGTAATACTGGATATGCAATGGATACAGGTAAGCCGTGTCCTGATTGTGATGAAGGTAAGGGAGAAATGGAAGCAGAAGTTTTTCATCGGTCAGCAGCAGGTCATGGC
>JAAXQD010000067.1 GCA_012974475.1 Desulfobacterales bacterium | reverse complement strand
AAATCATTTAATGAAAAAAAGTAATTTTTTCAAGGTTAAAACTCAAGTTTCGCACCCGAACTGTTGCGCAAACGCATTTTCCGGTGATGTTTTTTTCTGAATTTAACAGTGAAAGATTATCGCCATGTATTTTCTGAAAAACGATATGTTTATCCGCCTTTGGAGGACTTGTGGAAAGCACGATTTGCCGAAGTGACCCGATATCTGTCCCGGGCATCCCGTCCGGCGGCGAATATTTCACCGGCAACACCTTGACACAGAAGCCGCCAACATACTATAGCTTTTTTCAGAAAAGACCCATCTTGAATTTAAAATGAGGGGTCCCGCCGCCCCCTGGAGACGGGATCTTCGCCATACTCCCACAAGCGGGCGGGATATTGAAAATCATAATGAAAGAATTTTTCAAAGTTACCGATCTAAAGAGCGTCCTGGAATATTCATCTGCCTTTCCCAGGGTCGAAACCGAGGACATACCCCTCGATGAATCCTTCGGAAGGATTCTCGCCGTAAGCATCGATGCGGATGTCGATCTTCCGGATTTTATGCGATCCACCATGGACGGATATGCAGTCCGTGCCTCCGCTACCTTTGGGGCTTCCGAAGCAAATCCGGCATATCTCACCATCAAGGGGGCCGTCCCCATGGGAGAATCCCCCGGTTTTTCCATCGGGTCCGGTGAAGCCGCCACAATTTCAACCGGCGGCATGCTGCCGGAAGGTGCCGACAGTGTGGTCATGATCGAACACACGGAAGCCATAGATCGCACCACCATAGAAGTCTACCGAAGTGTTGCGCCGGGGCAACATATTCTCGAAAAGGGTGAAGATATACCGAAAGGTGCTGTCCTTGTACCGGATGGAAAGCGTCTCAGGCCCCAGGAAACAGGGCTTTTGGCCGCCTTTGGAACGAAGACGGCCACGGTGTATAAAAAACCTGTGGTCGGTATCATCTCCACGGGAGATGAGATTGTCTCCATCCATAAAACGCCGGCGCCCGGCGAAATTCGCGACCTCAACATGTATACCCTCTCCGGCCTGGTAAGGAAGGCCGGCGCCGTTCCGGTCCCTTTCGGAATCGTTCGGGACGATTTTGACGATCTTTTCAAGACATGCACCACGGCTCTGGCCCAAACGGATATGGTCCTGATTTCAGGAGGAAGTTCTGTGGGAACACGGGATTTCACCATCGACGTACTCTCTGCACTCCCGGAATCGGACATCTTCGTGCACGGCATTTCCATCAGCCCTGGAAAGCCCACAATCCTGGCCAAATCCCGAGACCTCGCCATATGGGGGTTGCCGGGCCAGGTGACCTCGACCATGGTCGTCTTTGAAATTGTCGTCAAACCTTTCATAGAGCATATCAGCGGTTTATCCCAAATAAATGAAAAGAATTTCAAACTGTCCGCCCGGCTCAGCCGAAACATTGCCTCGGCCCAGGGCCGGACGGAATTTATTCGCGTCCGGTTGAACCATAAGGACGGCATTCTGTGGGCCGACCCCATTCTCGGCAAATCAGGCCTTATCAACACCATGGTCAACGCCGACGGCCTCATTGAGATCGGATTAAACACGGAGGGTTTGGACAAGGGGACTGAGGTGGAGGTAATACCCCTTTAGTGAGTGTTCATCCATAAACGGCATCCTTGGGTCCAGGCTTTGTTTTATCCCCAGGGGGGATTTGCTTTGTTGAAAGTTCATTGAATGATTAAAATTACAAATATCAAACAATGTCCAATGACCGAAATTCAAAAATTCAAACAATGACTCGTCATGGAAGGTTTGGGTCATTGAATATTGGAATTTGTGATTTATTTGTGATTTGGTGCTTGGCACTTGTGATTTTAGACACAAAACTCCAAGGCAGAGTTATTATCTCTGACCCCCGCAATGCGGGACAGGCATGGCCCAAAGGCCCCGGTTTTCAATATAAAAATATAACGGAAACGACATGAGCAACAAACGCAATATTTATTTAAAAATGAAAACCCTGGAAGCAGCACGGGAAATCATTTTTCAGCGGTTTTCCCTGGATCGGACACGGTCCAAAGAGACGGTTCCCGTCCCTGACGCGGTGGGCCGGGTTCTGGCCGAGCCGGTAATATCCGTAATTTCATCACCCAATTTTCATTTATCTGCAATGGACGGTATCGCAGTAAAAGCGGCGAATACCTTCGGCGCGGCGGAAACAAAACCCAAAGAATTGCGTGTCGGCACCGACGCTTTTTATGTCAATACCGGTCATGTAATGCCTGAAAACACCGATGCGGTGATCATGATAGAACATGTTCATGTTCTCGACCCAAGCCGGCTTGAAATCGAGGCACCGGCATTTCCCTGGCAGAACGTTCGAAAGGTCGGCGAAGATATTGTGGCAACCGAGCTCCTTTTCCCCCAGAATCATGTGATCACCCCCTATTGCCTGGGGGCCCTTGTTTCAGGCGGAATTTTTACGGTCCCGGTAAAGACCAAACCCAACGTACTGATCATTCCAACAGGCTCCGAGCTCGTGGACTGGCGGAAAACACCCGTTGAAAATATGGCGCCGGGTCAGGTAATCGAAAGCAATTCTCTGGTCCTCGGAAAACTTGTGGAATCCTGCGGCGGCAGTTTTACCCGACATGATATGCTCATCGATGATCCTCTGAAATTAAAAGCGGCGATTCTGGATGCCGTGAACATCGGCTTCGACATGATCCTCATGGTGGGCGGATCCTCCGCCGGGTCCGAAGATCATACAAGACGCGTCATCGATGAACTCGGCAAGGTCCTGGTTCACGGTGTCACCATCATGCCGGGAAAACCGGTTTTAATCGGTAAAATAACAGATACGCCCGTCTTTGGAATCCCGGGGTACCCGGTTTCGGCCATCGTTGCCTTTGAACAGTTTGTCGCTCCGTTAATATCCTCGATGCTCGGCCAGCCGGAGCCGGAGCGGCCCAGGGTCCAGGTCGAGCCCACCCGAAAAATCGCCTCCAAACTCGGCCTCGAAGAATTTGTCCGGGTAAAACTGGGGGCGGTGGGCAATAAAATTGTGGCCATCCCCCTTCCCAGAGGTGCCGGCTGTATCACCACCCTCACCGAAGCGGACGGCATCATCCGGGTCCCCAAAAACCTGGAAGGGATTCGGCCCCATGAACCGGTGACGGCCGAACTTTTACGGCCCTTGTCTTCGGTGAACAATACCATTGTCGTGGTGGGGAGCCACGACAACACCCTGGATGTTCTATCGAACCAGATTCGATCCGGACACAAAAATCTCACCCTTTCGTCAAGCCATGTGGGGAGCATGGGGGGTCTCATGGCCATAAAAAAGAGGGGGTGCCATTTGGCCGGGTCCCATCTTCTCGACACCCGGGACGGAACGTACAATCAATCCTATATCCGGAAATATCTTCCGGATACCGAGGTTAAACTGGTGAATCTCGTGATGCGGGACCAGGGTCTCATCGTATTGCCCAAAAATCCCAAGGGAATCCGGGGGATCGAGGATCTCAGTCGAAAGGACATTACCTTCATCAACCGGCAGGCCGGATCCGGCACCCGGATACTTCTCGATTACCGCTTGAAACAGATGGGTATCGATCCATCTGACGTCAACGGGTATGAAAATGAAGAATTTACCCACATGTCCGTGGCCGTGGCGGTGCAGAGCGGCACGGTTGATGTTGCGCTTGGCATTTATGCGGCTGCCAAGGCACTCAACCTCGATTTTATCCCGGTGGTTACAGAGCAATATGACCTGGTTATTCCCGAAATCTATTTTGAATCTGAAAACATCCAGATCCTCCTCGAAACCATCCGCACGCCGGAGTTCAAACATCGGGTTCAGGCTCTGGGCGGATACAGCACCGAAAAGACCGGAGAAATAATTATTGAATCATCTCCAAAAGAGTAGATGATTTTGAAAGAGGATCCTTCTGGTACTATGAAAAAAAAATACCATCTCATCGACCATACGGCTGATTTCGGCATCCATGTTTCGGGCACAAGCTCAAAAGATCTTTTTGCCAATGCCGCCGAGGCCCTGTTCGATGTGATCACGGACATCGATTCGTTGACGGGTCATGATTCCTGCCATATCGAGGTCTCCGGAGAGGACTGGTCCGATCTCATGATCAACTGGCTCAGAGAGATTTTATATTTGTGGAACGGAAAGGAACGGCTGGTAAAATCGGCGAATATCACGTCTCTTTCGGAGAACAAGCTCTCGGCCCAGGTTGTTTTTGACCCCTATGATCCGGATCGCCATGCCATCAAAACCGAAATTAAGGCGGCAACCTATCACCAGATTCAGGTAAAACTCACCCCTTCCGGATGGACGGCAAGAATCATCTTCGATATATAACCGGATGGTCTGAATGAGACCATGTTATTCACAAAGGTTGAGATCTCGTAAAAAGTCGTGAATTCAACTATAGATGGCTAAGTAAAAAGGTTCATATACAAGGCGTAGTATTTTTTCAGGAACGAGGCCATACATGTAGTATGCCGAGTGTCTGAAA
>JAAXQD010000026.1 GCA_012974475.1 Desulfobacterales bacterium | reverse complement strand
TCCATTGCAGACCATGCTCAAAACGCTGGCGATATGATGAGGGCCATGCTTTCTAAGTAGCAAGATAAAGCGATAGATTTTCCCATTGATCAAGCATCTAAATTATTAAACCTAAAGTTATGATTTTTTCCTTAACTTTAGTTCACTTCAAACTCTTCCAGCGATTCTTCAGGCAGAGCCATAACTCTCTGACCTGGCCCTGAGGACCAGGTTTTTAACAACCAAATAAATTGCCTTTTTCGGGTTTTTCGACAGTCTCGCTATTGATTGCCGAGTCTATACCATTTAAATATTCTGTTTCGCATGATGATATCTGTGAAAGAAGAAAGTTGCAGATCAGTAATGGAAAACACACGAATCGGATCTGTTTCGTTCTTGTGCTGACTCCAACGAATTGCTAGATTTGACGGCTTCGTAAAAAGTCTTTTGTGAGCGACATCGAGCAAAATCAGACTTTTTACGAGTTCATCAGATTTAATGGCCGTCAAAAAATGTGATATCTTTTTCAATAAGGGCAAATCCTTTTTTAGGAGTTTGCCCTTCTCATTTTTATGATGTATGTATTGGGCATAAATTGACTTCCAGTTGGCCTACTGACAAGAGTACCCGCTATAATGCCGACTATTTAATAATCTAATGTTAGCCGGAAAAGAGAATTTGATGAAAAGATTCAAGGTTAAACTCCATGGGGAGAATTTCCTCCTCAATCTTGTCGGTGAACTCAAAAAATATGGGTTTTATGCCACAAGATTTGTAAAGGCAGAGAACCCACAAAAGGCTGAAAAAATTGCCATCATCTTAACTCATCAAAATCCTAATTTAAGAGATAGCGTATTAAATGAAAATGCTGATCGCCCGACAATTAATTTGGAAGAAATAAAGGAAGTCGGCTTTCTAAAATTCTTTGCCAAAAAATCAACAACCGGCTTTACGTTTTATCCCGAAGATGAGGAATAGGAAATTGTCCACCGGTTCAGCTTAAGCACCTCAAGCACTTCAACAAAAGGTGTTTAAAAAGATCATCTCCAAAAGCGTCGGTGATTCTTGGAGGATTCAAGGAGTCAGGGGCAGGGCCAACGGCAAAAAAAATTATACCGAAATAACGGTACGGGAGAAAAACAACTCCGGAAATTTCAGGGTTCTTATCTATAGGTTATCGCTCAATTCCGTTCCGCGCTTTGACACCCCGGTGATAATAATGTTTGATCTCCTTGACTTCGCTGACCAGGTCGGCAATTTCTATCAATTCTTCGGGGGCACGGCGGCCGGTTAGAATTACTTCTATATTTTCAGGTCGATCATTTAGGAGATCGAGAACGTCCTTGGTTGTAATCAGATCGAACCAGACCGCTACATTGATTTCATCGAGCACAATAATGTCATATTGATTTGAAAGCATCGCCCGGCGCGCCAGTTCAAGACCCCGGCGCGCTTGATCCATGTGTCTTTGAGTGACGTCTTCTCGATGAACACACGCAACGTCTCCATACTGTTCGATGGTGATATACAAGTGATCGCATAACGCTGTCAGTTCGCCGTAGTGCTGTCCTTTCATGAACTGCCCCATGTAGGTTTTCTTTCCATGCCCGGCGGCCCGTATTCCAATACCCAAGGCTGCGGTTGTTTTACCCTTCCCGTCACCGGTATAGATTTGAATGTATCCTTTTTTATCTGTCTTTTTTTTCACGTTACACAGGTTTTATGCGATCTTTTTAATTTTTTTGACGTCCTCGGGTTGTTCATCTCCATCCGGGCCGGCCCTCCGTTTATCCACAAACCAGATGGGACAAGACGAGCGGAATTTACAGTATATTTCAGGATCGCTGCATTTAAAACAGTCCTCGCACATATAGGTCGTATATTTCGAACATACATAGCTGGTTTCTCTATTCGGATGATTCCTGCATTTTCCCATTTCAATGAGTTCCATTAACCGGTTTGTTTAAAAGTGACGCTAAATCCTTTTAAGGAGCTGATTTGCTGCCGTCAGGGTCGGGTCCCAGGTGGGGCCGAACGGCGGGGCATACGCCAGATCCGCTTGTCCGTATGCTGCAACGGTCATCTGATTGTGCAAGGCGACGGCAGGCGCGTTGATCCTATGTGCAACGCCCTCTTTGCCGACCATCTGGACGCCCAGGAGCCGTCCGGTTTTTTTATCACCGACCATCTGAACATGGATCACCGAAGCACCGGGATGGGCATGGGCCCGGGAACGGGTTTTTATGACAACCTTTGCAGGTTCAAACCCGGACTTTTCAGCCGCGTCCATGGTCAGCCCGGTTCGCGCCACCTCCAGGTCGAACACTTTAAAGACCGCCGTACCGGCAACACCTGGTAGTTCAACCGCCTTGCCAGAGATGTTGTCGGCAGCCGCCCAGCCTGCTCGGTTCGCCCTTAACGCCAGAGGGATCCATGTTTTCGTGCCGGTAACAACATGGTAGGCATCTGCACAATCTCCGGCAGCATATATGTTTTCATCCGAAGTTGTGAGTCTTCTATCCACGGCAATCGCCTTCTCGACCCCCAAATCAAGACCGGCATGGCCGGCAAGTTCACTGTTCGGTGTTATTCCAACGGCAACCAGCACCATATCCCCTTCGAGGGTGAGATCCGAACAGATTACATTCAAGGATTTACCCAGGGCTTCAATTTTTTGCACTTGATGACCGAGATGCATTTTTGCCTGATGAGACTCGACTTCTTTTCTGACTGCATCGGAGAGTTCTTCTTCCATCCATGGCAGAAACACGGGACCGGGTTTAACCATTTCAACGTCTATGGACCGGCTTCTCAGTGCTTCACACATTTCAAGGGCGATATACCCCATGCCGATAATAACCACTTTCCGGACATTGTGTGTTGTTATGTATGTCTTTATTTTTCGACCGTCATCCAGACTTTTTAAAGCCATAACACCCGAAAGATCAAACCCTTCAAGATCGGGTACGATGGGAGATCCGCCGGTAGCGATGAGCAATTTATCATAGGAAAATTGAAACGCTTTTCCCTCCAAAGACATCCCGGCGACGGTCCTGTTGGACGGATCGATGGATTCGACACAATGACCGGTCAACAGATTGATCCCCTGTTTATCTCTGAAAACATCTGCCTGTCTAACCACCAGGTCATCGATGTCTCTGATCGGGTCAGAAATGTTATACGGCATCCCGCAGGCACTGTAGGAAACATCCATCGTCTTTTCCAAAACAGTGACATCAAGATCCGGGTTGTTTCTCTTGGCCCTGCTGGCAGCGCTCATCCCGGCAGCATCCCCGCCGATAACAAGAATTTTCATACCCCCCCCTTTTTATTGCAAAACATCTCAAAAATATCGATAATTATATCCACGTTAATCATCAAAACAAAAAATGTCCAATAAATTGCGCAACCCTTCAACCACTGAAGCGGCAACCATGGACTTTTTTCATATTGAAGATATCTTTCTGTGTACGTGTTCAGGGGGGGTGTTTTCCCGTATAACGATACCTGCCCGCTCGTGCCTCGCATGGCAGGCGGGTTGGCGGAATGGCTTCGCCATTTCAATGACTTAGCAGCGGGGGAGACCGCGGAGGGGGCAGGAATGCCACCGCTGCTAAGTCATTGAAATGACCAGACACGTAGACACCGGAGTTAAGCGGGAGAGCGCCCCCTGAACACGTACCTTTCTGTTAAAAAAACCGCAAACCCCGGATCAAAGACATCAGGGCAGTGTGGAGCAATGAATCCTTCTGTTACCAGTGGCCTTCAACATTTGCCTCGTCAGCAAAAGATAGCTTGCCATCCTTGAATGCTTTTACAGCATCTCTGACAGTGCCTTCGGCCTCATTCGCCACCTTTATTTTTGCGGCATCCAACACCGCAAATGCTTTGGGTCCGCAAAACCCTGTCAGTAAAACTTTGGCCCCCCTTTCGCTCACCATACTGGCTGCCTGAATACCGGCGCCTTTGAGTGCATCTACATTTTCCTTGTTGTCCAAGACTTCATAGTCAAGGGTTTTGGTGTCCACAATGAGAATATAAGCAGCCCGACCGAAACGGGAATCCATGGGCGCGTCAAGGTCCTTACCCTGGGATGTAACAGCTATTTTCATGATTCCATGCCCCTTTTTTCTGCTTCTCCTACCGACGAAGCACATATATATTCAGATTGTTCGCCGTCGCCTGAATACCCCGCAGTTTGTTGGAGTGAAACGGAAATCCCGCCCAGCAAGGCTGCGGGGAGCTTCATTTCCGACGGCCTACCGTTCACCGTGTCCTCCGCCACAGACCTGATCATCTGATATAATCGGCAGTTTCCCTGCGATCAGGTCTTCCACAACCGGCCGTATTTCATACCGTGTGGCATCGTGATACACATCGATGCCCACCTGCCTGAAACCCATGAGGGGACGCATCCCGATACCGCCGACAATCAAGGCGTTCACCTTGTGTTCCGCCAGAAAATTGACCGGAACCATACATCCGCCCTGAACATGCTCCTGGTTGGGTATGGTTGTAACCTCTTGAATCTTTCCTTCTTTCACCAGCACAGCAATTGATGCAGAAATAAAAGCCTTTGTATTTGAAG